>URPI01000023.1 GCA_900549705.1 uncultured Eubacteriales bacterium | reverse complement strand
GGCGGCTGGTAGCCGCCCCTACAACTGCGGCGGCAAAGCCGCCGACGGGTCGACTGATAGTCGACCCCTACAGGGCGCGTGTGAGATGGTGTCTGAGCAGTAAAGAACCGGGCGGGTTAGGACACTAACGTATTGGTACAGACCAGGTGCGTCATTGTCCGGCAGCACAGCTGCCAGCAATATGAACAAAAAGTAAAATTGATTTTTGTAGGATTGACAAAAGAACCGCTATTTGTTATCATTACAGCCTACTTAACAGGTAGGTAATTAGAAGCAGGAAATGAGTTGCAATGCCATGAATGAAAAACAGACAATCACCCTCTATTTGCAGGGCATGACCTGCGCCCTTTGCGCCAAACGGGTGGAGGAGGCGCTGAAAGAGCAACCAGGGGTATTTGCCGCCCGGGTAGATTTTGCCGGACGGAAGGCGGAGGTGTTCGTTGAACCTGCCAAAGTGACCCCGCAGAAGCTCTGCGAAGCGGTGGAAGCAGCGGGCTATGGCGCGTCCACCGCTCTGCCGGGGCGCGCGTTGGGGAAGCTGGCGGCAACGCTGGCTACATTGTGGGGGCTGTACTTTGTGATGGAACGGTTCGGCCTGCTGAACGCGCTGGTCCCCTCCCAGCTGGCAGATGACTCCATGGGCTATGGAATGCTGTTTGTGACAGGGCTGCTTACCTCGGTTCACTGTGTTGCCATGTGCGGCGGCATCGGCCTGAGCCAAAGTCTGGCAGGGGTGAAAAAAACATCCATTGCTCCCATGCTGCACTATCAGCTGGGAAGGGTGATTTCCTATGTCAGCCTGGGTGCCATCCTTGGTGCGCTGGGTGGGCTGCTGGGGAGCATTGGCGGCCTGAGCTATGGCTTCCAGGGAGTGCTGAAACTGCTGGCCGGTGCGGCAATGCTGATTATGGGGCTGAATATGCTTGCCCTTTTGCCGGAGCTGCCGAAATTGCCCGGTCTGAAAGTAAAATTCCGGCGGCTAAAGGGGCTGCCCCCCTTCTGCATTGGCCTCCTGAACGGCTTTATGCCCTGCGGCCCGTTGCAGAGTATGCTGCTGCTGGCGCTGGCCAGCGGAAGTGCCCTCCGGGGTGGGCTGAGTATGCTTTGCTTCAGTTTGGGCACACTGCCGCTGCTGCTGGGCTTCGGGTCGCTTGCGGCATGGCTGGGGAAGAAATTTACCGGCGCGGTGCTCTCCTGCGGAGCAGTGCTGATTGCGGTGTTCGGCCTTTCCATGCTGAGTCAGGGCGGCAGTTTGACCGGCCTGTTTACCCCCACAGCGCTGCTGCTGGCGGCGGGGTGGATGTGTATTGCCCTGTTTTTGCGGAAGCTCCCCCTGCGCACCTGGCAAAAAGCCGGTGCCGCCGGGGCGCTGCTGGTGCTGCTGGCCTGTGTGCCCCGGCTGCTGCCGGAGCAGGAGAACGTGGATGTCGCCCGCATGGAGGGGGATGTGCAGGTGGTGGAGAGCCAGCTTCTCGCCTGGGACTATGCGGACATCCGGGTGGCTGCCGGGGTGCCCGTCCGCTGGGTGATTCACGCGGATGCGGACGAAATCAACGGCTGCAACAATCAGATTCTCTGCCACGCTTTTTCCATCGACCTGACCTTCCGGCCGGGAGAAAATGTGGTGGAGTTTACCCCAACTGAACCGGGGACGTACCCCTATAGCTGCTGGATGGGCATGATTCACGGAACAATCTATGTTGAATAAGGGAGATTTTACGATGAAACGCTATCTTTTGATTCTGGCAGTGGCTCTGCTGCTGCTCACCGGCTGCGGCAAGCAGGAGGCAGCCACTTCCCAGGCGATTTCTGAGGGGGATGCCTTGGAGATTTCCAGGTCGGAACTCTCCTCCTCCATTAAGATTTATTCCTTTACCGTGGACGGTTTGCAAATGGAGGTACTGGCGGCGAAGGACGAGGACGGCACGGTGCGCACGGCCTTCAATACCTGCCAGGTATGCAACGGCTCCCCCAAGGCTTATTTCGAGGAAAAGGGCGACAGTGTGGTTTGCCAGAACTGCGGCAATGCCTTTGGCCGCAAGGACGTGGGCGTGCTGTCCGGCGGCTGCAATCCCTATCCCATCTTCGCATCGGACAGGGAGGACACGGAAAATGCTGTCCGCATTTCCTATGACTACCTGAAAGACAACGCGGGTCTTTTTGCAAGATGGAAAAACAATGGCTGAACCGAAAAAAAGATTGACATTTCCCCGTCTATCCTGCATAATATATCCCAATAAAAGGGAGTAGCTGACCGTAACCGGTTTCACGGCTTCGTCAGGACAGCGGCCACGTTAAGCCGCTCGGAGCGTGAGGGAACAGCGAGACTTTTACTGCTTGTGCAGTAGGAGTCTCTTTTTTTATTCCTGCTGCAACGACATATTCTGAAAGGAAGATTTTTATGTTATTGCAGGTACTTGTTTTGCTGGTAGGGTTTGCGCTGCTGATTAAGGGCGCGGACTGGTTCGTGGACGGGGCAGCGGGGCTTGCCCGCCGCCTGAAAATTCCCCAGCTGGTCATCGGCCTGACCATTGTAGCCATGGGAACCAGTATGCCGGAGGCTGCCGTCAGCGTTACCGCCGCCATGGACAGCACGCCGGGCATCGCCATCGGCAACGTGGTTGGCAGCAATATTCTGAACATTCTGCTGATTCTGGGTGTTACGGCCTGTATGACCACCCTTAATCTGCGTGCCTCCACCCTTTGGATTGAAATTCCCTTCTTGATTGCCGTGACGGCGCTGCTGCTGGTGTTCGGCGTGACCGGAAGCGCCATTACCTTCTGGGAGGGCATCATCTTTTTGGCACTGTTCCTGGTTTACCTGGGCTATCTGGCAGTGCTGGCGAAAAGAGAAAAAGAGAAGGAGGAGTCTGTTCAGGAAATCCCCCTGTGGAAAAGTCTGGTTTTCATGATTCTCGGCGGTGTCATGGTTGTCAAGGGCAGCGATTTGGCAGTGGACAGTGCCTGCCGGCTGGCGGCCTTCTTCGGCATCAGTCAGCGGTTCATCGGTCTGACCATCGTGGCGTTGGGCACGTCGCTGCCGGAACTGGTGACCTCCGTGGTGGCCGCCCGCAAGGGGAACGCGGACATTGCCATCGGCAACATTGTGGGCAGCAATATTTTCAACATCCTGTTCATCCTGGGCACTGCATCCGTCATCTGCGAAATCCCCTTTGACAGCCGCTTCCTGGTGGACACGGGCATTGCCATTGCCAGTGCCGCCCTGCTGCTGGCCGGGTCGGTAAAGCGCCGCCAGTTGGGGAAAGCCTGCGGCATTACCATGCTGGGCTGCTACGGCGTGTATTTTCTCTATTTGTGTTTTTGCTGAGCATCATTCAGCCCAATAACAAAATCCCGGAGGGTTCAAATCCTCCGGAATTTTACATAAAGCGAGCCGGTGAAAGCCCGGCCTGGCGAAGCATGAACGAATCGGCAGGGACAGTAACCGAGGGCTCAGACGAATTCCTCTTCGTCCAGCGTCAGCACCATGGCACCGATGCCGCGCAGGGTGCCGTCAAACACCCGCTCGTTCAGCAGGTCCCATTTGCCGGCCAGGGCAGGCAGGGAAACTGCATTGTCCATGGCGTGGAACAGCAAAATAACGTATTTTCCAGCCAGCTTGCGGACGATGGAAATCAGTCCGTCCTCGTCCCTTGCCTCGATGCAGACGGGCTGGCCGCTCACAATGGCGGGTTCCTCCCGCCGCAGCTGCAACAGGTGGCGATACCATTGGAGCGTTCCCTGATCCTGCCTGGCTTCGTCCCACAGCATTCCCCGGCGGCAGTCCGGGTCGTTTGCCCCGGTCATTCCTATCTCGTCGCCGTAGTAAATCATGGGCATACCGGGCAGCAGGAGCTGCAAAGCCGCTGCCAGCTTCTGCTTTTGCCGGTTCTCGCCGCACAGATAGAGCAGCCGGGCGGTGTCGTGGCTGCCCAGCAGATTCCACAGCAGGGGATAGGCACAAGTGTGGATATTGCCCCGCTGGAAGCCCAGCGCATCCAAAAAGGCGGAGGCAGGAATGCTGCCGGTGGCAGCAAAGTCCAGCACACTGCGATAGAAGGGGTAGTTCATCACGCTGTCCCACTGGTCACCCTGCAAGAAATCCGGCGCATGGTGCCAGATTTCTCCCACAATCAGCGCCTGGGGAAATTCAGCCTTGATGGCCTTACGGAAGCCCCGCCAGAACTCGTGGGAGATTTCATCGCCCACATCCAGCCGCCAGCCGTCCACTCCGGCCTCCCGCAGCCAGTACAGCGCTACCTCAGTGAAGTAGGCCGCCGCAGCGGGACAGCGCAGGTTCAGCTTGGGCATTCCCCAGTAGTAGCCGAAGCACTTGTAATTCTGGTGGTAAGGCTCTTGACAGAGGGGGAACTGGCGGATATAGTACCAGTCTTTGTAGGCAGAATGCTCCTGGTGCGCCACAATGTCCTGGAAGGCGAAGAATTTCGGGGAGGTATGGTTGAAAACACCGTCCAGAATCACCCGCAGACCCCGGGCATGAGCTTGGCTGACCAGCTCCTTCAGGTCATCTGCTGTGCCAAAGGAGGGGTCGATGGTGTAGTAATCGATGGTGTCGTATTTATGGGTAGAATCGGAGCGGAAAATGGGGGTCAGGTAAAGAACATCCACTCCCAAATCCCGGATGTAATCCAGGTGGGCTGTAATGCCCTTCAGGGAGCCGCCCAAATTCGTATCCCGGTCAATGGGGGCTTGGTACCAGAGGCTGTCCGCTACCGGCTCGTGGTTTGCAAAACGAGAGGGGAAAATCTGGTACACCACCTTGTTGGCCGCCCAGTCAGGGACGCAGAATCGCTCCTCTTCCCGCAGGGTTTGGGGGCAGTCAAACAGCCGCTCGGTGTCCTCCGGGATTTCCTGGGTAAAGCCGCTGTTGCTAAAAAACAGCCGCTGGCCGCTGCAATCCTCCAGCTCAAAGCAGTAGCGCAAACAAACCATATGGAATTCCATTTCTGCCTCATAGTAGTCCCGCAGACCGTCGCAGGCCACCCGCTTCATGGGAACGGCGCGGCGGGTATCTTTTATCTCCAGGGGCAGGTATTTGTCACGGCTGTGCAGTGTGACCCGGCACAGGTCGTCTTTTCCGGTTTGCAGACGGAATAAAAATTTGCCAGGTTCCAGGCAGAAGCAGTATTCCTGGGTGGCTTCGTGTCGAATGGCAGCCAGATTCATCAGTTATTCCTCACTTTGATACAACAGATTTTTATTTTTCCAGCAGCCGCTGTTCCAGCGCAGGAACATAAACACGGCGCGGGTACACTCGTCCAGTGCCATGGCGGCATAGGCACCCACGGCCAGCCAGCCGAAATGAATGCCGAAAAGCCAGGTGCCGCCGGCTGCACAGACAAAGGCGAATACCACGGCAATCACCATGGGATATACTGCATCGCCGCTGGTTTTCAGCGCACTGCCATACACCAGATTGGTCATGCGTCCTATTTCCAGCGCAATGTCTATAATCAGCAGCTTGCTCACCAGATGAATCATGTCCGGGTCACTGGTGAAAATCCGCAGCAGCGGGCGTGCAAAGGCGGCAAGAACTCCTGCGCAGCCTGCGCCCAGACAGATGCCCACCAGTGCCGTTTTGTGTGTCTCACGGTCACAGGCCTCTATCTGCCCGGCACCGATGTGCCAGCCTGCCAAAATGGCATTTGCCTGAGAAAGCGCTGCACCGGCGCTGAGAGATACGTTGGAAATCTGAACGGCATAAGCACGGGCGGTTGCCTGCATTCCGGTGCTGTCCATGCTGTTGAGCAGACTGATAACAATGGTGATGGCCAGGTTATACAGGGAGGTTTCCATGGCAGCCGGAAGTCCCACCTGAATGATTTTGCGCAGAAGCTCTCGGTTGGCGGGGGCAGCGTTGTCGCTGACTGGCTCAATACGCCGCCGGGACACCAGCCAGAGCCAGGCCAGGTGGATAACCCGGGAAAAACCGGTGGCCAGTGCAACACCGAAAACGCCCCAGTGAAACACCAGCAGGAACAGAACATTGAGCACTGCGTTGGCAACGTTTGACAAAATTGTGGCGCTGAGGGTGGGGGTAGTGTGCCCAAAGGCACGCAGGTAGCTGGAATAAATGGGAATCAGAGCGTTGCAGACACAGAACAGCCCCACGGTTTTTAAATAAGTTGTGGCCGGCTGCAACAGCTGCTGGGCAATGCCGATGGCGCCCAGAATGGAACCGGCAAAGCAGAACAGCACACCGCTGATGACGATGCCCACTGCCAGGTTGAACAGCAGCCCCAGGCGCATGGCGCGCTGGGCAACGCCGGGGCGGCGGGCACCGATGTACTGGGTCATGACGGCAATCATGCCGGAGGAAATGATGGAAAACATGATAACGAAAATGCTGATGTAGGTATTGGCGGTGCCAACGGCACCCACGGCTTGGTCACCCTCCATGGAAAGCATCAGCGTGTCCACCATGCCGGTGAGCATGGCAAAGAAATTTTCAAAAAAGATTGGGAAGAAAAGCTGTGGCAAGCTCTTTTTATATTCCGTCATGGAAGTGCTCCTTTCAGGTTGCTGATTTCATTGTATCACCAAACATGGAATATTTCTTGTTTTTTTTCACCGAATAATTGCACTATTTCTACTTTATGATATAATGAGAGGCAAGAGGAAGGACGTGAGGCTTTTATGAACAGCACGCTGCGGGAAAACAAGAGTCATGGCTCCCCCCATTATTCCTATTCCCACTATACCATTACGGATGTCCGCCGCAATGTTCAGGTGCCGATTCACTGGCATGAGGAGGTGGAGATTATCTATGTGTGTGAGGGAAGGCTTTGGGTGAATGTCGGCGGGACGGTGTGCAGCCTGACGGCGGGGCAGGTGGTGCTGGTGAGCCCGCGGCAGCTGCACCTGATGCGGACGGACGACCTGAATGTCCGCTATCATACCCTGCTGTTTCCGATGGAATTTATCTCTTTCCAAACCTCGGATGATTTGGAGCAGAGCTTGTTTCAGCCCCTGCGGACGGGGCAGTGCGTTCTGCCGGTGCAGGTACCGGCGGCGGTGCTGACATCCGAAAATCTGGGACTGTTGGATCGGGTCATTAAAATCAATCAGGATAAAACCGCGCTGTATCAGCTGGAGACAAGGCTTCTGCTGCTTCATTTCCTGATGGAAGTGCTGCTGGCTTGCCCGTTGCGACGGGTGGATTCGGATGAGGTGGATAAATTGCAGCGGGAGATGCTGGAATACATTCGGATTCACTATCGGGAGCATATTACCCTGACGGATGTGGCAAAGCAGTTTCACCTGTCCCCAAAGTATTTTTCCAGATACTTCCGGGAACACTTTCACCTGACCTTTACGGCGTACCTGGAGCATTTGCGCATGGATTGCGCCAGGAAGCTGCTGGAGACAACGGATATGAGCGTAACGGAGGTGGCGGAGCAGTGCGGCTTCTCCAGCGTCAGCTTTTTTATCCGCAGCTTTAACCGGGTGAACGGATGCTCTCCGCTGAAATGGCGGCAGTTCCATTGAGCGATAGCCCCCGCAGCAGACCGGCAATTTGCCGACCCTACTGCGGGGGAGCTTTATACGCGATGAAAAAAGGCATTGATCCGCTGGAATATCAGCGCTGCCCCGTTGCTTCTGCCATAAATCAGCCACAATAGAGCGATGCAAAGCAGAGCAGCGGAAAGCGCTTTGACCAGCAGCATTCCCCAGCCGTACACGGGAATCCAACCCACTGCCCCGGCGCACAGGGAAAGGACACCCGCCGTTACCAGCAGACTTTTTGCCACGCCCACAAAGTAGACCCGGCAGGAGCGCCCAAAATAGCCACGGAACAGCAGCTTCGGCTCGTACCAGAAGTAGGTGCAGAGCTTTGCCAGGGAGGTGGCCAGCACAATGCCGCCCAAGCCCCAGCGCCGCCCCAGCCAGACGGAGGCAATCAGATTGACCGCCGCTGTGGCAAGCATCACATAGCGGGTTTTGCGGTACAGCCCGGTGGCCTCCCGGAAAACCCAGATGGGCATCAGCACGATGGAAAAATAGAAGTTGAAAACCACTGCGGCTGCCGTCAGCCCGTCCAGCACATACGCTTGCCCCAGCCACACCCGGATGAAATCCTGCACCAGCAATGCAAGGCACACCACGCAGAAGGTGCTCAGTAAAATGCTGACGGTTTGCATGACCTGGAAAATTTCAAATCGCTTTGCTTCATCTTCCCGGACAACCAGATTTCCCAGGCTGGCAGTGAGGGAATAAAACAGGGTGTTGAGAAAGCCATAGAGTTTGGCGGTTATCATGGAATAATTGGAATAATAGCCAACCATTTCCGTCCCGATGAGGAGGGAAATCAGGGTGTTGTCTGTGGCGTTAATCAGCACCCCGGACAGCTTGTAAAGGAACACGGCACGAATGCTGCGGAAAATGGTGCGTGTTTCCGTTTTCGGAAGGGCTGCCTCCGCTCCAATGTAGGGATACAGCCGCTCTGCCAGCCGGGAAATGCGAAAGTTCCGCAGATAGGTAACCAATACCTGAATGCACAGGTAGACGGTGTAATTCCGGGTCAGTACCAGAAAAATGCAGCCAAAAATGCTGGACACGGCGGAAAAGGCCATGTTGTTCCGGGTGATGAGATAGCTCTTTTGGTCTGCCTGTAGGATGCAGGTCTTGTATGCCACAAAATAGGAAGATGCCGTGTTGGCTAAGGATAGCAGATAGTAGCGCTCCAGATGGGGGATTTCCGCGTCCGTCCGCACAAGCCACCGCAGCGCCGGCAGCAATATAAGTCCCAACAGAATCACCGTTGCCGCAATGACCCGATACACCCTTTTATAGAGGCCAGTAAGCCCGGCAAGCTTCTGCCGGTCACCCGTTGCAAGAGGCTGGTACATACTGTAGGCCATGGCTGTGCCGAAGCCCAAATCTGCCAGGGAGAGCATGGTGAGGATGTCACTGAACAGCCCTTGAATGCCCAGATAGTCCACGCTGAGACAGCGGAGGAACACCGTTCTGTTGACGAAGGCCAATAGGAGCGTCAGCACCTGGCTGCCCAGACCGGAAAAAATGTTCCGAGCTGCGTTGGCCGTCCTTGTTGCCACGGCTTACCCCCCTTTTTGTGTTGTGATTGCCTGCAAAATATCCGCCCGGAGCGGCTGCATCTGGCGGAGATAATCGGCGTTGTCGTAGTGACGGGGTGCTTTTTTTAACCGCTCATAGAGAAGGCCAATATCGGCTGGGCTGTCCGCAAAGGCAATATAGTCCAGCTTTCGCATCCATTCATAGCAGCCCCGGAGTTTGGGGCTTTTGCTGTCCAGGGCAATGCAGGGTGTTTCGGTGAGGGCGGAAAAAATCATGCCGTGCAGCCGGTCGGTAATCACCAGCGCTGCCCCCGCCAGCTGCGCCCACTTTTCCCGGAGCGCCGCTTCCCGCTGGGCAGGGGAAACAGGCGCGGGGGCATCCATGTCCGACAGGGTGACGTTTTCTCCAAAGAGCCGGTGGCATTGCGCCATCACTTCTGCGGACTGGGCGGGGGTGATGGTTTTCTCCCGGTCGTTCCGCAGAAGCAGCAGGCAGCCCGCCCGGGGCGCGGTGCTGTGAGGCGGGTGCAGGGTCAGCGCCATGTCCGGCATCAGGGCTGCGGTGGGATAAATGGCCTTCATAAAATCGTAGGAAGCCCGCTCCCGTGCATAAAAATGCAGAGCAGGGTGGGCACCGTAAACCCGGATAGATTCCCGGAGGGACTGCTGCCCGGCGGGGGTACGGTCGTAATAGATGGTGTTGGGCAGAAAGAAAATCTCGGAATGGGGCGCGGCCAGAACGATACGGCGCATGGCGTTTTCCCATTCCGGCCAGAGGGTGCCCAGGTTGCCGCCGCCGTTGATCAGGAGAACCGCACCGTCCAGCAGGGAGAACCCACCCATGCCCAGAAGGGAAAGGCACTCCCTGCCGGTAATTTCATAATACGCTATCCCCATTTCCTGCAGCAGTTGGATTTCGGCCAGTGCAATGGCGTGATCACCCAGGTTGCAGTGCTGCGGGGTCAGCAAGAGAAAAACCCCAGCCGGATGTGTCCGCTTCCAATTTGCCAGGGAAGTCAAGCGATTTCGGAATTTCAGACGAAGACGAACACCCAAAAGTTTTTGGAGAAAGGGGCTTTTCTTCCCCAACTCCCGGATTTTTTCACGAAACACCGCTTTCTCTCCCTCCACCGGCGGCAAGCAGGCAGCCCTTGACTGCCAGCTTGGAAACCGCCGGAACATTCGCCCTCAGCAGTGCCAGGAGCAGTCGGTCAAATTTTGAAAGGTGCAGCCTTCGCCGCTGCGCCCATAGCTGCAAAAACAGGGAATTTTCCCCTAAAAAATCCCCCCACTGCCGGATTGTATTCAGAGACTCCGTTTGAAAAAGGGATACCGACCAGCGGTGAAGCTGCCGCATATACCGGAAATAGAATGCGCTCAAAAGGCTTGCCTCCCCCGGGTAGTCGGTCTGAAGCAGCCAGAGCTTTGCCCGAAGCGCGGAATGCACCTCTTTGAGCTGCGTGAGCGTGACGCAGGCGGTGATGCTTGTGGGGTTGATGCGGTAGTTGTATAGAATTTTGCCGCAGTAGTAAACGGTGGCGGCGTGGTGCAGCACATAGGCGGTTTGGAGCATATCTTCGCCATAGTTGAGGTATGCCTTGGCGTAGCACGGGTCATCCAGGTGGATGCAGCTGCGCCGGATGACCTTGCGACACATTTCGTTGAGGCGCTCTTTCTCAACCCAGTGCGCCGCCAAAAGGCGCTTTCCGTCGCGGTCAAAGCGGGTTCCATCGGGGAAAGAGGGGGCGAAGGGCTGCCGGCGGCCATTGCCAAGATAGAACTGTATATCAAATATCAGGATGTCCGGCTGCTCCTGCTGCAAGATGGGGTCGATGGTTTCCAGCAGGTTTGGCTGCCAGAAGTCGTCTGCGTCCAAAAAGAGCAGATAGCTGCCCCGGGCAGCGGCGATGCCTGCCTTGCGAGCCATCAAAAGCCCCTGGTTTTCCTGGTGAATGAGACGAAAACGACTGTCCAGGCGGGCATATTCTGAACAGATGGCAGGGCTGGCATCCGTGGAGCCGTCGTTGACCAGGATGACCTCGTAATCCGAAAGCCCTTGGCAGAGGACGGAATCCAGGCATTGACGCAGAAATGCCGCGGCGTTGTAAACCGGAATCAGGATGCTGTAGCGCATGGAATGTCCCCCTTCAATTCAGTTGCCGCCCCTACCGTTGATGTGGCAGTTCTGAATTCCACACCAGAAATGCCACGATAAGATGGACTGGAAGCTCAAAATTAAACAGCTGGTTCAGCGCCAGATACAGGATACCGATGCACAGAAAAATGCTGCCGTGCAGGATGTTCCGGCGGATATGCTTCTGAATGCTGTGTCCCATTGCCCACAGGAGCGTGAAGAAATATCCAAATCCCAGCAGCCCCAGGTGGTAGAGTACCTCAATATAAAAATTGTGTGCTGCTGCCAGTCCTTTGCCGGTGGGCAGATAACCGGCACCCAGTCCGCTGCCAAAGAGGGCACGGCGGACATCATGAAAGCAGTATTGCAGATACTCCATCCATATCCCGGTGCGCCCGGAGGTGAGGGAATTGAGGCTGTTGTTTCCCGCCTGGAAGCGCACCAGCACCACGTCAAAGACGGAAACCGTGCCTGTGATGATTGCGGCCAGAAAAAGGGCAAAGCCGATGCTCAGAAGGGAGAGAAGAAGGTATTGCCGCCGCTGGGCGGCGCATACCGTCAGCAGCACCGCCGGGACAACCAGCATCAGGGTGACGGATTTACTATAGGTGAGGATGCCGAAGAAAAACAGGGCAGAGGCCAAAAGAGACAGGGGCAGCAGGCCAATCTGCCTTTTCCGATATAGTACCACCAGCAGGCACAGCCCGATGATGATATTCACGCCGTAATAATTGGGGTCGGCGTATAGGGCGGAAAAGCGGCGCAGCGTCCCCAACCCGTACCCGGCACTCAGGGTCTTGGCGGTGACGTAGTCCGCAATGGCGAGAAAGCCCGGTGCTGTCAGTGCCGCAGCGGAGGCAATTATCAGGCCGAAAAGATAGGAAAGAAAAATATCCCGGCAGTCCCCCTCATCCGAAATGCGGATGGCATCCTTGACGAGCAGGAGATTTGCGGCAAGCTTCAGTGTTCGCTTCCAGTCCAAAGGAGGGGCAAGGAGCTGACCGGCGACAGCGGCGAGGAAAAATACCGATAGAAGCACGGAAATCACATCCACCTCCCGCCGGATGAATAGGGTATTCAGAATGGACACCAGCGCATACAGCAGGAGTACATAGGTCAGATAGGACTGGGCGGAAGCATTGGGGCGGAACACGGTGGCCAGGGGCGTGATCAGCACAAAGAAAAAGGCAATGTCGGATAGATTGCCGGTCAGGGTAAACAGCGCCAGTATTCCCAGTGCTACCAGAGAGCAGGGGGAGAACTTCGTTCCCAGCAGCACCAGCGCGGCGAGCAAAAGCCCCGTGCCCCAGCGCCAGAGGCGTGGCAGCTTCGGGAGGTCAAAGAGCATTCCATCCACTCCTTACTTCAGCCATTGGTTGAACTTTTCAATGGCGGAGTTATTCTGTGATGGGGGATACGCCAATGTGGCCTTTGCCTGTGTGATTTTGTCCCGGTGGGTTATCAAATCCGCAAAGGCAGAGCGCAGGGCATCTTCCGTATTCGCGCAGATGAAATTGCCCGCTCCCAGCAGTTCCCGGGCGGAGCAGGTATCGGTGGACAGCACTGGCACACCGAAGAAATTTGCCTCGGCATAAACGACCGGTGCGGCCTCACAGAAAGAAACGCTGAGGTATAGGTTTGCGTGCTTCATGTAAGGATAGGGATTGTCCTGCTTCCCCAGCAGGATAACCTGCCGCTGCAAGCCCTTTTCTGCGATGGCGTGCTCCAGCGCCGCCCGCTCATAGCCGTCCCCGGCAATGTACCAGCGGACATCGGCATTTTCTTTCAGCGTTTTCTCCAGGGCATCCAGGCCACGGCGCAGTCCCTTTTCCCGTGCCAGCCTGCACGCAGAAAAGCAGAAAAAACCGCCGGGGTCATAGGGGGTTGCCTGGGGCAGATTGCCTTGCTGTTTTAGAAAACGCTCGTCTATAAAATTGTAGCACCAGTCCAGTTTCGGGGTCAGCACCGGAAAGGCAGCTTTGCACGATTCCATCACGGATTGGGAGACGGCAACAATGCCGTCCATTTCCGCATAAAACGGGAGGTTAAATTCCTTATCCATGTCCTGATTTACCGGGTCATAATGAATCCAGGCGAGCTTCTTTGTTGCCTCCACCCGCGCCGCAACCAGGCGGGGGCAGCCGGTGTAGACTCTGTGCCTGGAGGTTTCATGGCTGAATGCAACAGCCAGGTCGAAGCCTGTCAGGCGGGGCAGGGTGCGGATTGCCATTGCCACCGGGAGGCGGTTGTCGGCTAGTCTTGCCCAGAGAGTCGCAAAAAGCTTGAACAGCACAATGCCCGCGTCCCCGCTCTTCGCCGCTTCCGCCGGGGACATCCCCAGCCCTTGGAGCATTCGGGGCACGGGCAGAAGGGTTACCCGCCTGTCCAGCCGGGAAGCCAGACTGCCGCCGGGGGAATAGACCAGCAGGGACACGTCATATTGACCGCACAATGCATTGGCGGCATTGACCAGTGCTGTCTGGATGCCGCCAAACTCCAATTTTATGGCCACAAAAAGAATTTTTTTCCGTTTCATAGGCTGCACAGCTCTGTCAGGCGATTTTGGAGTGCCTGGGCATTTTGCTCCGGGTTCAGCCGCTGCCTTTGTCTGCGACAGTTGCCGCAGATCTGAGCATACAGGGCGGTATCCTCCCGCAGTCTGCAAAGCACAGTGGCCAGCGCTTCGACGCTGGTGTGGTCAATGGCAAGGCCAACGCCCCAGCTTTCCACCAGCTGCTGCAAATAGGTTCCCTTGGCGACAATCAGGGGCATTTCGCAGTAGACCGCCTCATAGAGCTTGTTGGGCAGCGCCACCCGGACGTTTGCCATGTCGGCATCATAAACCGCGTACATCACATCGCATTTGCCATACAGGGCGGCGGCCTCCCGGGCGTAGTCGAACCGCCCGACCCATGTTCCCCGGTCATAAGCCCTGCACAGCGGCTCAATTTCCGCCGGTTCCGTTTCAAAGCCTGCAATCAGCAGATGCATATGGCACTGCTGCGCCGCTTCTATCAGGTGGCGCATTTGTTTCTTGTAGCGCACTCCACCAATAAAGCCCACGGTAAAATCGTGGGTGGGGTCTTTCTTGCGATAGGCGGCAAAGGCAGAGAGATTTGGAATGTTTGGGAGATACAGCACCTTGCGCTGGGGGACAAAGTGCTTAAAGTAGGTGTCATAGTAGCGCTCAGAGGTGAGGATCATCAGGTCGGCCTGCCCGCTGTACCGGATGTCCCCTTTCTTTAAAACGGTTTGGGCAAGGCGGCGCAGCCCGTATTGTTTGTCCACCAAAAGGCGGTGCAGGTCGGCGACTTCGTAAAGAACCGCAAGGGGCTTTTTGCTCTCGCGCTTCATTTGGCAGGCAATCCGCAGCATATCCAGCCCCTGAACATGAATCATGTCCGGCTGAATTTCCCGCAGCAGCCGTTTTGCTGCCTGACAGAACCGCTTGTAGGGCAGCAACCGCTTCATGGGGTCGTTTTCGGCGGGAATGCGGATGCAGTGCAGGTGAAAGCCCTCCGCCTGGGGTGGGGGCATCATGTTTTTGCACCGATCCCAGCAAACAACGTGCAGGTCAAAAAGGGTCCGTTCCAGGCGGATGCGGTTTTCAATCCGGGGATTTGGAAGAAAGCCCACGAGAATTACGCTAACCTGTGCCATGCGCCTGTCCCCCTCTTTCAATTCGACAATATTCGACATTTATTATAAATTTGTAAACGAACAATGTCAAACGAAGATGAACGGTTCGAGGGGATTTTATCTAATTGTGCCAATAATGTACACCCGTATTTGCGCAGATAGACGAAAAGCAAAGCGGTTACGGAATCGGCATGGTGAGGGTGATAACCGCCCCGCCGTCATTGTGAATGCTCATGTGCATGGCCCCTTTGCTGTAGTAGTAAAGGCGCAGGCAGGTATTGACCAGGCCAATGTGTCCGCCGGACTTTTCGATGGAAACAAGCCCGTGCTCAATTTCGTCAATGCGCTGGCGGAGGCTATGCAGCATATCAGCCGAGAAACCGTTGCCGTTGTCCTGGATGGTCAGAATCAGCTCCTTCTGGGTAAGTGTGCCGATGATGGAGAGCTTGCGCAGGATGTTTTTTCCGTCAAAGCCGTGGTTCAGGGCGTTTTCTACCAACGGCTGCAAGGTAAGCTTCGGTATCTCAATGCTGTAAAGTGACCGGGGCACATCAATGACATATTCCAGATTGTCCTCATACCGTGCCTTGGCCAGCATCAGGTAATCCCGGACGTTTTCAATCTCCTCCTCCAATGTGGCGGTGCGGGAGCGGGTATCGGTGGAGTAGCGGAGCATGGAGGCAAACTGACTGCAAATCTCAATGATTTCCAGATTGCCGCTTTCCATGGATTTGGCGGAAATGATATTAAGGGTGTTATAAATAAAGTGGGGGTTAATCTGGGTTTGCAGGGCGCTGAGCTGCGCCTGAAGCGCACCCTCCCGCAAGGCAAGCTCATTGACGGCATTCTCCCGCAGCTTTGCCATCATTTGAATGTAGGCAATTTCCAGGGCATAAATCTCCTTGTCCCGGGGGGAGGTGACGGTGTTGTTGAGGGCTTCCAATGCGGCGGGGTCACTGAGCAGCAATCCCTTGGAGGAGGTTTTGCGCACCTTTTGGGTCAGACGGCGGATGGAGCGGGTGAGGCTCAGGGACAGCAGGGTGATGAGCACCAGGGCTGGCAGTGCAATCAGAAGCCCCCGCTCCAGCGCGGTTTTTATAATTGTCTGCTGCCCCTGGACGGAAATGGAATTATCCTGTAAAATATACAAGTGGAGACTCAGCGGATTCAGGTAGGTGTGCAGCACATTGTAAACGGTTTGGGTTTCCGGATCCGTCCAGTCCTGCATTTCGTCCCGTGGCAGCTCCAGGGGGAAGGGGACGGTCTGCCCTCGGCTGGAATAGAACAGAGCGCCGTCATCTGTGAATACCTCCACGTTTACCTCACTGCTGTTGTCAACAAAGGTCAGAACGTGGTCAAAGGCACTGATTTCGCTCAGGGCGGCCAGGTAGCCCAGCAGCTTCCCGTGGAAAAAGATGGGTTCTATCAGGCCGTAAACCTGTATCCGCGGGTCAAGGGTGATGAGCTGCTGGTTGGGGGAGAGAAGATAGGTGCCGGGAATGGCGGATAGGGCATCCAGCAGGGCGCGGGTATCCGGCTGCTCACTGTCTTTGTCGGAGGAGCTGGAAAAATACTGCCCCTGGTCGTTGAAGAAGGCAACACAGTAGTACCGATCCACCAGCGGGGACTGATACAGCTGCTGCAGGGCTGCCGTCCGGGCAGCCGTACCCATTTTCCTGTCACCGCTGTCATCCCGCACATATTGGTTCAGGGCGGAGAGAAAGGAAGTGTTGTCTGCCAGGGTTTCCAGGGTAATGCGCATCATGTCGATGTCCTGCTGAATATCCAGACTGATGCTGGCGCTCATGTTGGCGAAGCGGGCGGCTGTAAACTTATTGGCTCCTTCCATGGTGGACTGAATGGTATAGGAGAGAAAAATACTCAGGGCTGCTGCAATCACCACGGAGTACAGCAAAATCATCTTTGTGCTCAGACGCATGGAAACACCACCTAATATTGATGTCCCGATTATAACATAGTTGTGAAAAATATCCTAGTCCCAATGAAGCTGTGCCGGATATTTTGTGGGATTGTGCCGGATATTCCCAATTGTGAGACGAATGCCGTATTTTTGCATATAAGGGTGCAGAATCCTTTTGAGTGAAAAAGCGGGAACTAATTTATAATAAAACACGAAAGAGGCGGGGATGTGCTATCCCCCACAAATTAAGGAGGTAAATGACTATGAAGAAAATCGTTTCCATGCTGCTGGCGCTGACCGTGGTGCTGGGGCTTGCAGCAAATGCCTGCGCATACTCCGAGAAAAATCTGGAGGCACCCAAGGCGGGGGAGGTCGTGATAGATGGCGACCTGAGCGAGTGGGACACCGAAAAATGTCTGCGCATTGACTCCGACAATCAGATTGTTGACCAGATTGAGCACTGGGACGGCGCAGCGGACTGCTCCGTTGAACTGTATGCCATGTGGGACGAAGAAAACCTGTATTTCGCCATGAAGATTCTGGACGACACCCCGCTGGTTTACCGGGAGGGCTTCCCTCTGGATGAGCTGGATGCCGTTATTCTGTTCCTCAGCACCAACCCCGACGCTGACCCCAACCGCACTGCCTACGAAGCCACCGACTGGCGGCTGGTGCAGTCTGCTGACAAGTACAAGGACCAGTACGATTTCTTTAACTACATTGACCGGGAAATGATTGCGGACAACAAGGGCTGGGAGACCCAGGGCGAGTACGGCGACGAGCAGGTGTTTGACGATTACGAGGCTGCCATTGTCTCCATCGACGGCGGCATCGTGTGGGAGAGCAAGATTCCCCTGCACAACTTCTCCAACGACCAGATTGCCCAGCTGATTCCCGAGGCAGGCAAGAGCATCGGCTTTGACTTCTCCATTCTGGACGTTGACCTGCCCTGCCCCGGCATTCACAGCCTGCGGATGCAGTCCTCTGCCAATCTCACCGGCAAGGATCGCACCCCTGCCATGTACAATGTGGACGAGAACCCCAGCCTGTGGGGCACGCTGACCTTCGTGGACTGATAAAGGAGCGAGACAATGAAGCTGAAAAAGTTATGTGCCTTGGCGCTGGCGGCGGCACTGGCAATTTCTGCCCTGCCCCTGAGCGCCTCCGCAGCGAAGAACCCCAAGAAAAACGCCGATGACATGGACATTCCTGCCATCCTGCAAACCACCGATGAAAAGGGAACGGTGAACGTTTACCATTGGTGGACAGCCGGCGGTGAAAAGAACGCCATCGAGAGCGTGGTGGATGGCTTTAAGAATGTCTACAGCAAAATCAAGGCCAAGTCCAACGCCATCCCCGGCGGTGCCGGCGGCGCGATGGTGATGAAGGTGAAGGTATTGCAGCAGGCGGGAAAAAGCCCTGAGACCTTCCAGGCGCACCCCGGCCAGGAAATTGAGCCGTACCTCCAGTCCGGTATGCTGCTGAATCTGAATCAGGTTTGGGATTATGGAAAGCTCAGTGCGCGTGCCCTGCCCGGCCTGGAGGAGTTGTGTACCGCCTCTGACGGCAACAAGTACATTGTGCCCATCGGCATCCACAAGTCCAATGTTATTTTCTACAACATCCATGTGTTTGAGGAACTGGGCATTGCGCTTCCCGACCATGAGGATATTACCTGGGAGGAATTCTGGAGCCTGTGCGACCAGTTGGCGGAGAAGCTGCCTGACGGACGTTATCCCATCGATTTGGGCGACCGCAAGGGATGGCCTGCCAGCCAGGTATTCGAGGACATTATGCTGGGTACAGACCCCCAGATTTATGAGGACTTCATCAACGGCATCTACAATGTGGAGGACGTGACAAAGGTGCTGTCCACCTATGCGAAGCTGATGGACTATGTGGCACCCGACCATTCCAGCCGGGACTGGTATGAGGCCTCCGGTCAGGTGGTGGCGGGCACCTATGCCATGCAGATTATGGGTGCATGGATGCAGCCGCTGATGACCAGCATGGGACAGGAGTACGGCAAAGACTACGGCATCTTCACCTTCCCCGGCACGGAGGGGTGGTTCGGAATGTGCATTGACGGCTTCGTGGTCAGCAATGACTCCGCCGATGTGGAAGCGGGTGTCCGTTGGGCCTACAACGTATCCACCCAGGAGGTGCAGACCTCTTTCTCCGCTCTGAAGGAGTCCATCTCCCCCTACAGCGATACCCCTGATGATACCTATTGCCCCCTGACGCTGAAGTTCAAGGAGCAGCTCATGAGCGACAGCATCAAGGTGTACCCCAGCTTTACCCATGGCACGGCGCTGCCCTGGAGTGCCTCCACCAGCTTGCAGACCCAGATTCAGGAATTTGCAACCTCCTCTGACCATGATGCGGAATATTTTGCAAACAAGATTGTAAACGTGCTGAAAGAAGCCAGCGTGAAAGGAGACTGGAACCTTGTTGACTAAGAATATTTGGAAGCGCGGCATTTCCCTGCTGGGCGCAGCCGCCATGACCGCCAGTATGCTCACCGGCATTTCCTTTGCCGAGGGCGAAACCTACACCCAGCCCACATTGAACCCCCATTCCAAATCCGTCCTTGAGGTGGATGGCTATCAGTTCATCGACCTCAACGGCAACGGCGAGCTGGACGTTTATGAGGACTGGCGGCAGGATGCCGAGACGCGCGCGGCTGACCTGGTGAGCCAGATGACGGTGCGGGAAAAGATTGCCCAGATGCAGCATCCCACCTACCTGCCCCGGGCAGACGGCAAGATTGCCCCCTATCTGAAGAACTATTGCAGCGAATATGGCATCGGTATGCTGCTGATCCGGGAGCTGAACAGTGTGGAGGCCGCTGCCACCACCATGAACACCATTCAGGAGTACGCCGAGGAATCCCGGCTGGGTGTTCCCGTACTGGTATCCATGGATTCTGTCCACGGACTGAGCTATGTTTCCGGTGCCACCGTCACCCCCCACAACCTGGCATTGGCGGCTACCCGGGATGAAGCCCTGGTCACCAAGCTTGCTGAGATTGCCCGGGATGAGCATCTGGCGGTTGGTGTCCGCATGACATTGTCTCCCGAGGCGGACATTGCCTCCGAACCCCGCTGGGGTCGCGTGATGGAGACCTTCGGTGAAGATCCCGACCTGGTGACCCAAATGGTTACTGCCCAGGTGGTAGCCTTCCAGAACGGCAGGGATGGTCTGAATACCGGCTCCATCGTGGCTTGCATGAAGCACTTCCCCGGCGCAGGCCCCCAGATGGAGGGCAAGGACACCTCTCCCATTATTTCCAGCGAGGAAACCCTGCAAATTCACCTGAAGCCCTACTATGCAGCCCTGGAAGTGAATGTGGCTTCCATTATGCCATACTACTCCGTGCCGCTGGCACTGGATATGGAAAATTCCGCCATCGGTTCCAAGGCCACCTTGCAGGATTTGCTGCGGGATGAAATGGGCTTTACCGGCATCATCCAGACCGACTGGGGCATGATTTGGGCCATTCAGGAAGCACTGGGAACCATGACCGGCGAGGAAGTCTCCGATGAAGAAGCCATTCTCATCGGCGTGACCCAGAGCCGCGTGGATGGCATCGGCGGCGAATCCATCCGCCTGATTGACTTGATGGAGGAATACACCCAGGAGGGTAAGATTGACGAGGCCATCCTGACCGCTGCGGCTACCCGCATTGTGAAGGTCAAGTTCGAGATGGGAATGTTCGAGAATCCCTATTGTGACGTGGACTACGCCGTTTCCTTTGTGGGCAATGAGGAAAACCAGAAGGTGAACCTCCAGGCTGCCCGGGAGGCCATGACTCTGCTGAAAAACGATGGCGCACTGCCCCTGAACCCCGATGCCAAGCAGACCATTTTGGTGTGCGGCCCCCGCGCCTTTGACACGGACTCCCTGGTGGGCGGCTGGTCCTCTGCCCAGGACGGCCTGACCATTGCCGATGCCGTGGCAGCCTATGCCGGCGAGAACACCACCGTCCTGACCGAGAAGGAGGACGTAGAGGTTATCAAGGAGCTGGCACAGCAGGCGGACGTGATTATCGTCTCCATTGGTGAGCCCAGCTACCAGCATGACCCGGTTTGGGGCTATGACACCCTGGAAATCGTGCAGAGCCAGCAGGAGATTCTGGAAGCAGCCGTTGCCTCCGGCAAGACTGTCATCACCGTTGTTACCGGTGGCCGCCCCTACATCCTGACCTGGTGCGACGAAAACACCAATGCCATTCTGGAAGCCTACTATCCCGGTGCCAAGGGCGGCATCGCCATTGCCGAAACGCTATTCGGCATGAACAATCCCACCGGCAAGACCCCCATGCAGTTCCCCCGGAATATGGAGAGCGTCAACGCCCAGGAGGGAGATGTCTCCTTTGACCTGGAAAATCCCCTGTATGATTATGGCTTCGGCCTGAGCTACGAATAAAAATAGGCAGGAGACAGGAGCACCACTCCTGTCTCCTCCTCAGAAAAAATGGAGGGTTCGCCTATGGAACAAGTATCGGAATTTCTTGAAAATTTCGGCTACATGACCTTTTCCAATACCCAGTTCTGGATTGGCTTCGGGGTTCTTGCAGCTGTTATCCTGTGCTATCAGCTGGCAAAGCGCTTTGCACCCAGCGTGACCGCACCGGTTACCACCTTTTT
>URPI01000022.1 GCA_900549705.1 uncultured Eubacteriales bacterium | reverse complement strand
TCCATCCGGGAAGATACCCAGCGGTTGGACGGTCAGATTGAGGAGCTGAAGTCCCATCAGAAGGACAACGATGACCAGGCGGCACGGATGAACGAAAGGTTAGAGGCTGCGGTTCTCGACCGTGCCAAAACCGAAGCGTCCAAAACCCTGTCCGAGCGGGAAGCCCAGGAAAAGAGCAAGGACATTCTGACCATGGAGCGAGCCTGTGCGCTGTTGGAGCAAAAAAAGGTCACCTCTGCCATGGAGGAAAAGCAGATTATCGATAAGCTTTGGGATTCCTACGGCCTGACACCCAGCACCGCCAAGGAGTTCCGGGGGGCAATCGAGTCCATCGCCGCCGGAACCCGCCGCATTACGGAGCTCAAGCGGAAAATCGGTGCACTGGGAACGCCAAATCTGGGTGCCATCGAGGAATATGCCCGCATTAACGAGCGCTACACCTATCTTGCCGCCCAGCGGGATGATGTGCTCACCTCAAAACGGGAGCTGGAAGGCATCATCCGGGATATTACCAAGGAAATGACCACCATTTTCGTCACGGAGTTCCAGAAAATTGACCGTTATTTCGGCGAGGTTTTTGAGGAGATGTTCGGCGGCGGCAAGGGACAGCTGATTCTGGAAGACCCGGACAGCCCCTTGACCTGCGGCATCGAAATCCGGGTGCAGCCCCCCGGCAAGCAGGTCAAAACCATTACGCTGCTGTCCGGCGGCGAAAAGGCATTTGTGGCAACGGCGCTGTATTTTTCCATTTTGAAGGTGCGTCCCACGCCCTTCTGCCTGCTGGATGAAATCGATGCGGCACTGGACGACCGCAACGTAGACCGTTTCGCACACTATATGCACAATCTCAGCCAAAAAACCCAGTTTATCGTCATCACCCACCGCCGGGGCACCATGGAAACGGCAGATGTGCTCTATGGCGTGACCATGCAGGAGCAGGGCGTTTCCAGTCTGCTGCGGCTGGATTTGGATCAGATGACCCAGATGCTGGGAATTTCGGAATAAGAAAGGAAATGAACATGGGATTTTTTGATAAAATCAAACAAGGTCTTGCAAAGACCAAAGAGGCCATCGCCGAAACCTGGAATGATGTTTTTTCTGTCTCTGAACTGGACGATGATTTCTATGACGAGCTGGAAGAAAGCCTGATTGTGGCTGACCTGGGCACGGAAACCGCTGCCAAGGCAACAGACCGTCTGCGCAAGGCGGTATCTGCCAAGCACATCCGCCAGGCGGATGAAGCGCGAGAGGAGCTGCGCAGCATCCTGGTGGATATGCTCAATGTGGGTGACCCGGAGCTGAAACTGAAAACCCTGCCCAGTGTGATTCTGGTGATCGGTGTCAATGGTGTGGGAAAGACCACCACCATCGGCAAGATTGCCAAACAGCAGGTGGATGCCGGTAAGAAGGTGATGCTGGTGGCAGCCGATACCTTCCGCGCTGCCGCTGCCGACCAGCTGGAAATCTGGGCAGAGCGCAGCGGCGCGTCCATTGTCCGCCAGCATGAGGGTGCCGACCCGGCTGCCGTGGTATATGACGGCATCCAGTCCGCGCTTGCCAAGGATGTGGATGTACTGATTATCGATACCGCCGGGCGGCTGCACAACAAGGTCAATCTGATGAACGAGCTGAATAAAATCCGCCGGGTAGTGGATCGGGAGCTGCCCAGAGCCTGCAAGGAAGTGCTTCTGGTTCTGGACGGCACCACCGGTCAGAACGGGTTGATTCAGGCCAAGCAGTTCAAGGAAATTGCCGGTGTCACCGCCATTGCCCTGACCAAGCTGGACGGCACTGCCAAGGGCGGTATTGTCATTGCGGTGGCGGATGTGCTGCAAATCCCGGTGAAGTTCATCGGTGTAGGCGAAAAGGAAGACGACCTCATGCCCTTCAATGCTGAGGAATTTGTGAAAGCTTTGTTCTAAGGAGAGAATATGAAAGTTGTATTAGCAAGCAAAAACAAGCATAAATTAGAGGAAATCAGCAAGATTACCGAAAAATTCGATATGGAATTGGTGCTGGAATCCGAGCTTGGCGTGGACATCGATGTGGAGGAGACCGGCTCTACCTTCGAGGAAAATTCCTTCTTGAAGGCAGAGGCGGTGATGAAAGCCACCGGGCTTCCTGCACTGGCAGACGACTCCGGCATCGCCGTGGATGCCCTCAATGGGGAGCCAGGCATCTATTCTGCCCGCTATGGCTTCGACGAAAGCCTGGATGACCGGGGCAGACTGAACCTGCTACTGAAAAATACCGAAA
The DNA here is from genome assembly GCA_900549705.1 of uncultured Eubacteriales bacterium. Lineage (GTDB taxonomy): Bacteria > Bacillota > Clostridia > Oscillospirales > Oscillospiraceae > Faecousia. The sequence goes on along the minus strand of URPI01000022.1, from coordinate 19,451 downwards.
ACGTCCCGGATGACAAGCGCCAGGCAAAATTCGTCTGCGTGATTACCTTGGTTACCCCCCAGGGGCAGACCATCCAGGCCAGGGGAGAGGTGCACGGGATGCTGCTTCGCGCTCCTGTCGGAGAAAACGGCTTCGGCTATGACCCCATCTTCTATTATCCCCCCTTCGGCAAATCTCTGGCGCAGGTCAGCCCGGAGGAAAAGAACCGGGTGTCCCATCGTGCCAATGCGCTGAAGGTATTTTATGAGAAACTCAAGGAGGCAGGTTATGCTGACAAGTAAAGAGCGGGCAGAGCTTCGCGCCCAGTCGAATCCCATTGAAACCACCCTGATGGTGGGAAAGAGCGGCGTGACGGAAGCGGTGATTGCCGAGGCAGAGAACCTGCTGACTGCAAGAGAATTGGTTAAGGGCAAGGTGCTGGAAGGGGCACTGCTGTCTCCCCGGGAGGTCAGCGATGCTATTTGTGAGGCCACCGGTGCTGAGGGTGTTACCTGCGTCGGCTCTAAGTTTGTCATTTATCGGTTCAGCGAAAAGTGCCAGCAGGAGCGCAACCAGACAGGCCGCGCCAAGCGCAAGCCCGTCCCGGTCAGCAAGGCCGACCCGGTGCGCAAGGGCATTCATGCCCGCCGTGCAGCAGAAAAAAAGGCAAAAGAGCAGCGCAACGCCTATTTCCGGGAGCAGGCCATTGAAAAAGCCATCGAGCGCGACCGGGAAAAGCAGCTGCGGAAGAAAGAGAAATAATCCGATCATATAACAGGGAGGGGCAGGTTATGGAACACATTGGTATTTTGGGCGGAAGCTTTAATCCGCCTCATATTGGTCACATCCGTGCGGCAAAATATGCTGCACAGGCGTTGGGACTTACAAAGGTATTGCTGGTTCCTGCCTCCCAGGTTCCCCACAAGCAGACAACTGCGGAGGAACCAAGCCCCTTGCAGCGGCTGGAAATGACCCGCCTGGCGGTGCAAAACGAGCCGCAGCTGGAAGCGTGCAGCCTGGAAATGGAACGGGGCGGCACAAGCTACACCTGGGATACCATCCGGCAGCTGCGGGCACAGTACCCTGACGCGGCGTTTACGCTGCTGTTAGGCTCTGATATGTTCCAGTGCTTTTCCCAGTGGCAGAATGCGAACCTGATTGCTCAAAATGCCGCCCTTGCAGTGCTGTCCCGCGGCGGCAAGCACGAGCAGGAAAAAAACCGGGCAGCCATGGAGCTTCTCTGCGCCCAGGGTGCAAAGGTCACGGAGCTGTGTAACCCGGTGACGGAGATTTCCTCCACCCAGGTGCGCCGGCTGCTGGCGTTTCAGTGCGGCGACGAATTTCTTCCCGGCAATGTGGCATCGTATGTCCATGAGCAGAAACTCTATGACACGGATGCCAACTGGAAGCACCTTCCCATGGAGCAGCTGGAGTCTATTGTTGTCCGGCTGCTGAATCCAAACCGGGTGCGCCATGTGCTGGGCTGCCGGGATACCTGCGTGGCGCTGGCAAAGCGCTGGGGGGCGGATGAAACCGATGCCGCCCGGGCGGGACTGCTGCACGACATTACAAAGGCGCTGGACGGCCCCTTGCAGTTGACATTGTGCAGGGCTTATGGTAAAATTTTAGACGATTTTTCCATGAAATATCCCAAAACCCTCCATGCCCTGACCGGCAGTCTGGTGGCGCAGCGGATTTTCGGAGAAAACAGCCGGGTGGTGTCTGCCATTTGCAGCCATACCACCGGCAAGGCGGATATGAACGTCTTAGAAACGATTGTATATGTGGCGGATTATATGGAGCCAAACCGGGATTTTCCCGGCGTGGAGCAGCTTCGGGCGCTGGCATTTTCCGATTTGCGGGGAGCGCTGAAGCTGGGGCTGGAAATGACATTGGATCACCTGAAAGACCAGGGCTGTGACGTTTCTCCTGCTTCCAAGGCCGCTCTGGACTATTTGAACCGCTCTTAAAGGAGAGATTTGATTATGTTGACACCCAAAGAAATTGCCTATGAAGTAACCCGCTGCCTGGATTCCAAGAAGGGCATGGATATTAAGCTGCTGAAAATCGGAAAGGTCAGCAGCCTTGCAGATTATTTTCTGATTTGCACCGGTACTTCCAATACCCATGTTAAAACCCTGTGCGACTACGCAGAGTATACCATGGAGCAGCTGGGCGAGCCCATGCTGGGCAGGGAAGGCCACCGGGGCAACAGCTGGGAGCTATTGGATTTCGGCTCCATTGTTGTCCATGTGTTCACCGAGGAAGCCCGGAAGTTCTATGACCTGGAACGGCTGTGGGCAGATGCCGAAGCGGTGGATTTGAATGAGATTATTATCGCCGAATAAGGCGGTTTGAGGAAGGACTGTTCATCATGAACTACGATTTTGCAGAAATCGAGCAAAAATGGCATCAATACTGGCAGGAGCATGACACCTTCCACACCGACGTGTGGGATTTCTCCAAGCCCAAGTATTATGTGCTGGATATGTTCCCTTATCCCTCCGGTGTGGGCCTTCATGCCGGTCACCCCGAGGGCTACACCGCAACCGACATCATGTCCCGCATGAAGCGGATGCAGGGCTACAATGTGCTGCACCCCATGGGCTATGACTCCTTCGGCCTGCCCGCTGAGCAGTATGCAGTTTCCACCGGCCATCATCCCGACGGCTTTACCCAGGAGAACATCAAAACCTTCTCCCGGCAGCTGCAAGAGCTGGGCTTTGACTACGACTGGTCGAAGATGATTGCCACCTCCGATCCCTCCTTCTATAAGTGGACGCAGTGGATTTTCAAGCAGCTGTATGAGGCTGGCTATGCCAAGCGCATTGAGATGCCCGTCAACTGGTGTGAGGAGCTGGGCACCGTGCTTTCCAACGATGAGGTCATCGACGGAAAATCCGAGCGGGGCGGTTATCCCGTTGTCAAGAAGAATATGATGCAGTGGGTCATCGACCAGCCCGCCTTTGCAGAAAAGCTGCTGGAAGGCCTCAATGAAATTGACTGGCCGGAATCCACCAAGGAAATCCAGCGCAACTGGATTGGCAAGTCTACCGGCGTGGAAGTAGATTTCCAGCTGGTGGGCGGCGGCGATTTCTCCATCTACACCACCTGCATTGAAACCATCTATGGCATCACCTTTATGGTGCTGGCACCGGATGGCAAGATTGTCCAGGATTTGATGGACAGAGTGGAAAACAAGCAGGAGGTTCAGGCTTACATTGACGAAACCGTCAAAAAGAGCGACATGGATCGCACCGAGCTGAACAAGGGCAAGACCGGCTGCCCCCTGAAGGGCGTGTATGCCATTAACCCGGTCAACGGCAAGCAGGTGCCGGTGTTCATCGGTGACTTCGTGCTGGCAAGCTACGGCACCGGTGCGGTAATGGCAGTTCCCAGCCACGACCAGCGTGACTTTGAGTATGCCATCGCCCACAATATCCCCATGATTCAGGTGATTGAGGGACGGGACGTGTCCCAGTGTGCCTTTGAAAAGCAGGATTATCTGGGCAAGGGCTGCCGCCTGGTCAATTCCGAGGAGTTCACCGGCCTGACCGTGGAGGAAGCCAAGGAAGCCATTACCAACAAGCTGGAAAAGATGGGCGTTGCCCGCCGCAAGGTGAATTATCATTTCCGGGAGTGGATTTTTGCCCGCCAGCGCTATTGGGGCGAGCCGGTTCCCTGCGTGTACACCCAGGACGGCAGGACCTATTTTGTCCCCGATGAGGAACTGCCGGTGGTTCTGCCGGTGCTGGAGGATTACAAGGGCAAAAACGGTCAGGCACCCCTGGAAAATGCCACCGCATGGAAGCAGTATAATGCCCATGGCATCAAGGGTACCCGTGAGACCTCTACCATGCCCGGTTCCGCCGGTTCTTCCTGGTACTATATGCGCTATATCGACCCCAAGAATGACAAGGAGTTCTGCAATCAGGAGCTGCTGAAGCACTGGATGCCCGTTGACCTGTACGTGGGCGGCCCGGAGCACGCCGTGGGTCACTTGATGTACTCCCGCATCTGGAATCGCTTCCTGTATGATAAGGGGCTGTCTCCCGTGAAGGAGCCGTTCCAGAAGCTGGTGCACCAGGGCATGATTCTGGGCGAGAACGGCATCAAGATGGGCAAGCGCTTCCCGCAGTATGTGGTTAATCCCAGTGACATTGTCCGGGATTACGGTGCCGATACCTTGCGGCTGTATGAGATGTTTATGGGACCGCTGGAGGTTTCCAAGCCCTGGAGCGCCCAGGGTGTTGCCGGTGCCAAGAAGTTCATCAACCGTGTTTGGAATTTCTTCACCGAGAGCGCCAACATCACCCAGGAGAATGACGGCAAGCTGACCAAAATCTACCACCAGACGGTCAAAAAGGTCACCTCCGATTTCGAGTCTCTGGGCTTTAATACCGCCATTGCTCAGATGATGGTCTTTGTCAACGAGGTCTATAAAAACGGCACCTGTCCCAGGGAATACGCTGAGGGTTTCGTGAAGATGCTCTCCTGCATCACGCCTCATGTGGGCGAGGAGATGTGGCAGCTGCTGGGTCATGACAATACCATTGCCTATGAGCCTTGGCCTGTCTACAGCGAGGAAAAGTGCAAGGATCACGAGGTCACCATGGCCGTCCAGATTAACGGCAAGATGCGCGGCACTGTGGTAATGGATGCCGACCTGGATAATGACACGGTGGTTCAGAATGTGCTGGCAGATGAGAAAATTGCCCGTTTCCTGGAGAAGCAGGGAGGCGGCATTGTCAAGACCATCGTGGTCAAAAATAAGCTGGTAAACCTGATTGTAAAGTGAGTATCCAAAGCAGAAAAATAATTTTGAGAAAAATTTTGTAAAATGCAAGGATTTTTCTTGACATTTGGGAACAAAGCCTTTATAATAACAAAAGCCGATAAGGCCCTGAAAGCATCCCGGATGAAGCCGGATGCGTCGGAGGGAGGGAAAACAATGTCTGAAATTCGCGTCAAGGAGAACGAGTCTCTGGAGAGCGCTCTGCGTCGTTTCAAGCGCAGCTGTGCTAAGGAGGGCGTCATCGCCGAAGTCAAGAAGCGCGAGCATTATGTCAGCCCCAGCCTGAAGCGTAAGCAGAAGTCTGAAGCTGCCCGCAAGAACAAGAGAAAGTTCTACTAATATCCCTCTTGATTTGTGCTCAAATCCCCGCTGGTATTTTCCAGCGGGGATTTTTGTATGGTGTGCCCGGCAAGGGCAAAATCCAACGGCTGAAAATCCTGACCGCGCCCGGTGGCAGAAAGGGAAAAATACCGCAATTTGCGGAAATGTGGAACAGACCGCAAAAACGCAATTATCTTTCCATGGATTCTGGATGTGTTCAAGTGGCAGGGGAGTTCCTACAAGTACTTAAAAATATTTTGAAATACTTCTTGACAAATACCTGCACCGCGACTATAATCTATTTAAGAAATCTTTGAAATACTAGGGGGTGACGGCTTGGCAATCAATGAAGTCTTAGCCGCATTGGCGGACGACACCCGCCGAAAAATACTTTTGAAACTGCGGGAAGGTAAAATCAGTGCCGGGGATTTGGCGGCGGAACTGAAGACGACCCCGCAGGCGCTGTCCTACCATTTGTCAAAGCTGAAAAAGGCGGATTTAATTTACGAAACCCGCCATAAAAACTTTATTTATTACGAATTAAACCTGACAATTTTGGATGAAACCGTCTTGTGGATTAACAATTTGCGCGGAGGTTTGAAATGAAAAAGAAGTTTACGTTGTATATTTTGATGTTTTTACCCCTGGCTGCCGTTTTGGCTGCCCTGCCCTTTCTACCGGAGCAGATTCCCGCCCACTATGGCTTTGACGGACAGGTGACGCGGTGGGGGAGTAAGTACGAGAGCCTGATTTTTCCGGCAATGGCGGTGCTGCTGGGTCTTATCATGATTGGTTTGGCAAAAATTTCCGCCAAACAGGAGGAGAATGGAAGCAATAACGAAAAGATCTGTCTTACCACCGGCATTGCTGTGCTGGCACTGTTTAACGCTATGACTGCTTATTTTCTGTATACGGATTTCCGGGCGGTGGATAATCTTTCTTCCATGGCGCTGGATGTGAACCAGCTGATGTTTGGCCTGCTTGGTATTTCCATGATTATCCTGGGCAATATCATGCCAAAGCTCCGCATCAATTCCACCATCGGACTGCGCACGCAGTGGAGCATGAAAAACGAAATCACTTGGAAGAAAAGTCAGCGCTTCGGCGGAATCTCCTTCATGGTCGGTGGGCTGGCCGTCATCGTCATGTGCTTTTTCGCCAAAGGAATTGCCTGTTTTTTGTGGACAATGTCCATTTTGGCGCTTCTTGTGGCAGTGGATGTCGGTTACACCTACTTTCTGTCAAAAAAATACTAAGGGTTTGCATCATATAGCGGAAAAATCTTTTCTGCCCTGTTGCGCCATTTGCCGGAACGTGGTATGATAAGGCGAAATTGAAAAACGGCAGAAAGGGGAGAAGGCAATGGCTATTTTTCAGTGGTGCAAAACTCAGATTATGGCAATCATGGTTCTTGCCTATGTGGAATTTGTCTTCGTCCGGGAAGAAAGAGCCTTGGATCGTCTGACAAAAAAATCCGGCTTCAACCCGCTGTTTGACTATAGCCTGAATGTGGCGAATCTTGCTGTGCTGTTCGATGGAATTACGGCCTGCACCGTCAATCTGCCCGCTTTTGTCCCGAGAAAATTGAATCTTTTCCTGCATTACAGTATGTTTGCCTGCTATGAAACGTATATGGCGCTGCTGTTCTGGTACTGGATTTCTGTGACGCTAGGCCTTCCAAGGCGGCGGTGGAAGCGTATTTGTGCATTCCTGTTCAATGGATGTATCCTGCTGGCAATGGCCTTGTGGATGCCGGGACTGAAATTTGTGCCTGGACAGGTCAGCAGCTATTCCGCTGGAAGGGCAGTAGATATATGTTTCTTCAGTATCCTGCTGCATCTGACGCTGACCATGGTGCTGTTGGCAGTAAAGCAGCGGGAGCTGCCCACCCAGAAGAAAATGAGCCTGTTTGCCACTGTCTTTTTCATTGTGGTGATTCTGGGACTGCAAATTGTATTTCCCCAGATGCTCATATCCAGCATTGCCGTGGTGATGATTGTTCTTGCCATCTACCTGAATATGGAAAATCCCACCATCCGCGGCCTGGAGCATTATCAGAACGAGATGGTCATGGGCTTTGCAACTCTGGTGGAAAATAAGGATGACAGCACTGGCGGGCACATACGGCGTTCCTCGGCTTATGTGAAATTGATTGCCCAAAATCTGAAAAAGAATAAAAAGTACCGCCCCATCCTCACCCATGATTATATCAATCATTTGGAGCAATCCGCACCCATGCATGACATCGGCAAAATCGGCATGCCCGATGCCATTTTGCAGAAGCCCGAAAGACTCACCGACGAAGAATTTGAAATTATGAAGGGACATACCGTGGCGGGCGGCAACATCATCCGTGAGACCTTCGGTCACCTGTTTGATGGAGCTTATGAGACAATGGCCTTTCAGGTTGCCCGATTTCATCATGAGAAATGGAACGGTGAGGGCTATCCCGATGGCCTCAAGGGCACGGAGATTCCCCTGTGTGCCCGCATCATGTCGGTGGCGGATGTGTTTGATGCCATCTCCACCAACCGCTGCTATCGCAAGGCCATTCCGCTGAAAAAATGCTATGATGTGATCCGCCGGGGCAGCGGCGTTGATTTTGACCCGGATGTGGTGGAAGCGTTCCTGATGGATACAAACCAGGTGGAGCGGATTTATGAGATGATGAACGATTCACCTTTAACAGAAGTGACGAAAGGAAGCAATGAATGAAAGTCGAACGTGAATTTCCAAGATTTACAATTACAGCCAAGGGAACCCGCTGGGTAGAGCAGGGACACCCCTGGATTTATGCCGACGAGGTTATCTGGGAGGAAGGACAGTGCGAAAACGGCAGCTTGGTGGATGCTGTCAGCGAGAAGGGGAAGTACCTGGGCACAGGCTTTGTCAGCCGTGAGAGCAAAATTCGGGTGCGGCTCATTTCCCGCAACGCCAACGACCGCTTTGACGAAGCCTTCTGGCAGCGCCGCATTCAGTATGCTTGGGACTACCGCAAAACCGTCATGGCGGGGGACATCTCTTGCTGCCGGGTTATCTTTGGCGAGGCGGATGGCTTCCCCGGTCTGACGGTAGATCGGTTTTCTAACATCCTGGTGACCCAAACCCTGTCCGTGGGCATGGAGAAAATCAAGCCCATGCTGCTGCCGCTGCTGGTGCAGGTGCTCCGCCAGGATGGTCAAACGATTGATGGTATCTTCGAGCGCAACGATGTGGCCATTCGGGAGCTGGAGGGGTTGGAGCAGAACAAGGGCTGGTTTGACCTGGGAGAGCCTTTCCCGGATACCGTGACGGAAATCTGCGAAAACGGCGTTTATTACCGGGTGGATGTGGAAAATGGTCAGAAGACCGGCTTCTTCCTTGACCAGAAGTACAACCGCTTGGCGGTGGCTCGGCTGGCAAAGGGCAGACGGGTGCTGGACTGCTTTACCCACACCGGATCCTTTGCCCTCAATGCCGCCCTGGGTGGGGCAGAGCGCGTGACGGCGGTGGACATTTCTGCCTCTGCCATTGAGATGGCAAAGGAAAATGCCCGGCGCAACGGGCTGACCGACCGGATGGATTTCCTGGTTGCCGATGTTTTTGACCTGCTGCCGGAGCTGGCTGCCAAGGGAAAAGCACCCTATGACTTTATCATTCTGGATCCGCCTGCCTTCACCAAGTCCCGCAAGACCGTAGACAGCGCCCAGCGGGGCTATAAGGAAATCAATATGCGGGCGCTGCGGCTGCTGCCCCGGGGCGGCTATTTCGCCACCGCCTCTTGCAGCCACTTTATGCCATCGGAGCAGTTTGTGCGGATGCTGCGCAGCGCTGCTTTGGATGCCGGGGTGGAGCTTCGCCAGATTGAAGCCCGCCAGCAGGCACCCGATCACCCCATCCTGTGGAATGTCCCAGAGACGGATTACCTGAAATTTTATCTGTTCCAGGTGGTATAACCCGGGGAGGCTTCCCTTCCGGTGCTGATCCATGATGAAATTGTCATGGGGATAACGGATGTAAAATTTGTGCGCTTGCCGCGATTATGACAGGAAAATGCTTGAAATCTATGAAACATACAGTTATAATATAATGGTTTTTAACCCTTGCTTTACAACTATAAGGTTCGGAAGCTCTGATTAAATCCGCAGGAGTTGACAGTGAGCGGTATTTCGCTAGGTGAAAGTTCCAAAAGGGGAGGAATGCTGTATGTATGTTCCTGCTTCTGGAACGACACAGGTAAGGAAAAGGTTCACTGGTCAGGCAAAGAAAATCTATTCGGAGATTTCTTGGTGAACCTGTCAAAAGGCAGAAACACAAAGCCAAATGGCGCTCAGAGTTCCTTGTGGAGTTATAACAGCCGGTTGCATCGTTTTTGGTGATTAAAGAAATTTTGCCCCTTCGTGCTGCCTGTGAAAGTGCTTCTTCACAGGCAGCTTTTTCACCCAATAAGGTTGGAATATAGGACTCACTGCTTTACTGCAGAACAAAGGAGAGTTGCTGCATTGAATGGAATAAAGAAATCGGGAGAATCGAGTATGTTTAAAAAAACGTTGATTTTCGTATGTATGACGGTAATCGTGTTTCTTTTGATATGCGGCTGTGCAGCAAAGCAAGAAGCCTCGCTTCCGCAGCTTGTCATCGGCTGCAACAATTATGAACCCTATTATTATGCGGATGCAGACGGGGAGCCGGCCGGAATGGATGTGGATTTGGCAAAGGAGGCCTGCGCGCGCATGGGCTATGTGCCGGTTTTCCGGCAAATCAACTGGAATGAGCGGGACGCTGCATTGGAAAGCGGAGAAGTTGATTGCCTGTGGAGCTGCCTCACCATGGATGTGCTGCCGGATGATTACGCATGGGTTGGTCCCTATATGCGCAGTCGTCAGGTGGTGGCCGTTTTAGAGGACAGCCCGATACACACCCTGAGTGATTTGACGGGAAAACGTGTTGCTGTGCGTACTGGCTCCAAGGCAGAGAAGCTGTTTCTGGAAATGACAGGTGAAAATATTCCCCAGGTGGGAAAAGTTTATTCCCAAAATCAAACCGATGAGATTGCAACCGCATTGCGTAACGGCTATGTGGATGCGATTGCAGGCTATGCTGCAACAGTGCGGAAGGTACTTCAAAAGGAAAATGTGCAATACCGTTTCATTGATGAGGAGTTAAGCCACGCAACCTTTGGTATTGCGTTTTTAAAGGACAGCAAAACGGCAGTGCGGGACGCACTATCAGAAACCCTGTCGGAAATGCTTGCAGATGGAACAACCGCAAGCATCTTAAAGCGGTATGGCGTAGATACCGCAAAGGCTTTGGGAGGACTTGCCGGTGAATAAACGCACTTCAAGGCGCAATTGCTTTATTACGTTGAAAAGAGTGCTGGGTGCGGCGCTGATCCTGCTGGTTGCGTCGGGGACGCTTGCTGCCTATGCCGAAGTACACAGAGCGGCACAGTTGGCAAGCAACACCATGCAGTCGTTAAAGCAGCAATGCATCAGCTTCAATCGCTTGGTGGCGGCAGACCGTACCAAGAGTCTGTACCGGCTCAGTGATATGATGCTGATTCTCAGCGAAGACCTCAAGCGTGCCCCGTCACTTGCAACAGATGACTATTTGGAAGCATATGTAGACAATCTGCGGTTAAGCGGTATTGCGCTGCTGAATGAAAATGGGGTTTTGGAGGCCTCTGGCTATACCCGCCAGTTTCGTGAAGTAGATTGGAAGAATTCGCCTGTCGGGAGCCAGTTTGCGGATATTGTCACCTATCCAAAGAAAATTTACATGGAACGGGTGAAAGTAGACGGAGAGTATTATGATGTCTGCGCACTCGCCCGTGAAGATGCTCCGGGAGTTTTGCTTGGCTTTTATCAGCAGCCCTCTGGGCTGATTACAAGGATGGAAGGGGACTTGGAGAGCCTTCTGTCCGGCTTGGAGCTGGAGCGCAGCGGCCATTATCTCATTGCCGAAAACGGCATGATAAGGGTTGCCAGCGATACCACTTTCGGCATTTCAGAGGCAAACGAAAATGAACTGTTTGAAAAGCTTGCACTTACGCCAAAGGATGGAAAGCTTCATTGGGTTTCCGCAGGCGGAAAAATCTACTGGGGCTACCATTCCGGCTGCGAAAACTACAGCATCTACATCTATTACCCGGCAGCCGCGGTTTTATCCTCTACAATTGCAATTGTGGCAGCTGTGATGGCGGCCTACTGTGCGCTGTGCTTTCTGTATTATGCAGTACGCAATCAGGCGCTGTACGAAAATCAGGAAAAGCTGAGGCAGAGCAACCAAAATCTGACAGAAACCGTACAGATGCTGAAAGCATTGCAAACAATTTACTTTTTACTGTTTTATGTAAATCTGGAGACGGGACATTACGACACCATATACATTGCCCCCTGGCTGAAAGCGGCGATTCCTGAAAGCGGCGACTATGATACCCTGCGGAAACTTTTTATTGACGGATTTATCGTTCCGGCGTTCCATGAGGATATCAATGCCCATATGTCAATCCCCTATATTCGGGAAGCGTTGAACCGGCAAAATCTATCAGATGTACGCAAAAGCTTTTATGTAGATTACCAGGCCATTCGTGGAGATCGAACGCCATGGTGCCGGGTTTCTGCAACGCCGGTAGATTTTGATGAATCCGGAAAGCCGCGTCACATCCTGACGCTGGTTCAGGATATTGACCAGGATAAGGCGCGGGAAGCAGACTATCAGGCGCAAATCATCAATGAGGTCAACAAAACAAGAATTGCGAATAACGCAAAGACTGATTTTTTGCGACGCATCAGCCATGACATCCGCACACCCATCAACGGAATTCAGGGCTATATCGATATGGCGGCCAAACACCCGGAGAATGCTGAGCTTCTGGAGCGCTGCCGCAGGAATGTTTCGATGACGCTTCGCATTTTGCTGGAGCTGGTAAACAGCATCCTGGACATGGGGGATTTGGAATCCAATGAAATCATCCTGGAGGAAAAGCCCTTTGACCTGACGGCGCTTTTGGATGGCGTGAATGTTACCATGCTTCCCCTTGCAAAGGAGAAAAATATTCACTATGAGGTGGTTCGCTGCGGTGCGCTCCCGTTTACGCATTTGATTGGCAGTCCGCGGCATTTGAGTCAGATTATTATGAATTTAACCTCAAATGCCGTGAAGTACACAAATCCTGGTGGAAACATCCGCGTTCATACCCAGCTTATCTCCCACACGGAGGATTCCGTCACCTATTCGTTTGTGTGCGAAGACAACGGCGTTGGGATAAGCGAAGAATTTCAGCAGCACTTATATGAACCGTTTACGCAGGAGCGGATCAACGCCCGTACAACCTACGAGGGAATCGGCCTGGGTCTTTCCATCGTGAAAAAATTGGTGGATGCCATGAACGGGACGATAACCTGCCAGTCGAAAAAGGGTGTCGGAACGACCTTCCGGGTAGAGCTGACCTTCAAGCTTGATAGACAGCAGGAAGCGGTGCTATCCCTGCCGGAACAGAAGGCGGACACAACATTGAACAAAAGAAATGTCCTTCTGGTGGAGGATAATGCACTGAATATGGAAGTTGCGGAGTGCATTCTCACGGAGTTGGGTGCAAAGGTCACAAAGGCATGGAACGGAAAAGAGGCAGTTGATATTTTTGCAGCCGCTGCCCCCGGTCAGTTTGATTTGATTCTAATGGATATTATGATGCCGGAGATGGGCGGACGGGAAGCAACCCGCGCCATTCGTGCCATGAATCGCCCGGATGCCAAATCTGTATTGATTATGGCAATGTCCGCTAATACGTTGCAGGAGGACATTCAAGAAAATCGAAATGCGGGAATGAACGACCATATATCAAAACCCATCAGCTTGGACAAGCTGAAAAAAGTGTTGCAGGAATGCGATTTGATAGCATAAGACAAAGCTTGCAGGCAAATAAGAACCCCGTCAAGACAATTTTCTGCCTTGACGGGGTTTTGGCGTTCGGGTTCTGATTTATTTCGCCTCGGTGGCTTCGGCGGCATCCATCAGTGCCAGGAATTTTTTGACGCTGACCAGCTTCACCACGCAGGTGAACACATCCATTGCCAGCTGCAAGTCGCTGCAAGCAGGGAAGGAGGGAGCAATGCGGATATTGCTGTCGTGGGGATCCTTGCCATAGGGATAGGTAGCACCGGCGCCGGTGAGGATCAGGCCGCACTTCTTGCACTGGGACACAATCTCCTTAGCGCAGCCGTCCAGGGAGTCGAAGGAAACAAAATAGCCGCCCTTGAGGTTTGTCCAGGTGCCGATGCCCAGGCCGCCCAGCTCCCGCTCCAGGGTGTCGTGGACAATTTCAAACTTGGGGCGCAGGATGTCAGCGTGCTTGCGCATATGCTCCACCATGCCGTGAATGTCCCCAAAGAACCGGACGTGGCGCAGCTGATTGACCTTATCGTGGCCAATGGTCTGCACCTTCATCTGGGCACGGATGTCCACCAGATTGTTCTGAGAGGATGCCAGCGCAGAAATGCCGGAGCCGGGGAAGCTGATTTTCGAAGTGGAAGCAAATTTATATACCATGTCGGGGTTGCCTGCCCGCTTGCACTCAGCCAGAATTTCAATCAGATGATCCTGGTCATGGTCATACAGGTGGTGAATGGTATAGGCGTTGTCCCAGTAAATGCGGAAGTCCACTGCGGCGGGCTTCAGCCGTGCAAACCGGCGGACGGTTTCATCGGAATAGGAAATGCCCTGGGGATTGGAATACTTGGGCACGCACCAAATGCCCTTGATGGCCGGGTCGCTGGACACCAGCGCCTCCACCATGTCCATGTCGGGTCCGGTGGGCAGCATGGGGACGTTAATCATTTCAATGCCGAAATACTGCGTGATGGCAAAGTGACGGTCATAGCCGGGGACGGGGCAGAGGAAATTCACCTTTTCCAGCTTGCACCAGGGGGTGCTGCCCATAACGCCGGAAACCATGGAGCGAGCCACCGTGTCGTACATCACATTCAGGCTGGAGTTGCCGTAGATGATAACCTGGTCGGGGCGAACCTCCATCATGTCGGCCATGAGTTCCTTGCATTCGTCAATGCCATCCAGCACGCCGTAGTTGCGGCAATCCGTGCCGTCTTCGCAGGTCAGGTCACTTTCACTGTTGAGCACATCCATCATGTCCATGGAAAGATTCAGCTGCTCCTGGCTGGGCTTGCCGCGAGCCATGTTCAGCGTCAGCTTGCGGTTCTGATACTGTGTATACTGGGCTCTGAGCTCGCTTTTCAGTTCCAGCAGCTCCTGCCGGGTCAGTTCGGAATAGGGTTTCATCGAGTACCTCCGGTTGTTGGATTTGCAAGTTTGCATACTGCCTCTTGCATAGCACATATAATATACTCTGAAATGGATGAAAAAGCAATGGGCAGTATTGACAGATTACGAAAGAATAAAAAATGTTTTATGCGTATCATGCACATTATATGCACGGGGACAGAAAAACTGCCGGGGAAGAAAATCAAAGCCGTTATTTCTGAGGCAGCTCCCGCCGCATCAGAATCACTTCCTGCCAGGAGCCGTCCCTGCGCCGGAACCCCAGCGGGTTGCGCCCAAATTCCACAAAGCCGTGTCTTTTATAAAGCTTGACGGCGGATTCGTTGTCCGCAACCACGTCCAGCTCCAGCTGCAAAAATCCGACCTTCTCTGCGTAGCGGATGCAATGCTCCATCAGCGCCGTGCCGATGCCCAGCCCCCAGTAGTCTTTGAGAATGCTGATTCCAAAGGTTGCCCGGTGCTGCACCTTCCGGCGGCTGCCCAGCTGCCCCACGATGGCAAAGCCAATCAGCTTCCCGTCAACAAAAGCGCACAGCATCATCTGCGCCTGTCCGTCCGTGGTTGCTTCCAGCCGCTGCGCCACCTTCTCGGTATTTTGCTCCACTTCCTCTGGAAACGCCAGAAGGAAGTCTGTCTCGGTGCGAACCTGATAAGAAAAGCCGGCAAAGGCTGCTGCGTCGCTGTATGTCGGATTTCGGAAAAAGCAAACGCTGCCGTCTTTCAGCGGCAGGGGTGCTGCTTCATAAGTCATTGATAACCACCTCATTTTCCACCATTCTATCACAGTGGCAAATGTTGTCAATACGGCAGCAATTTCTTAACGTGAAACGCAATCCCAATGGCTTGCTGTTGTCGGGATATACCAATACATTTCTGCTTTTTATATAGACAAAACGCATATTTTTAAAATGGATTCTTGACAACGGTTTGTATAGGCTATATAATCGGATTGTAAAATTTAACCAATGGAGGGAAACAAAATGAAAAAATTCTTAGCAATAGCGCTGTCCCTGGTTATGGTCTTCGGGTTGTTCGCTGTCCGCGGCGTGCAGGCTGAGGGCATGGACGACCTGATTGCCGCTGCCAAGGCAGAGGGCGAGCTGGTTGTCTACGGCTCCTGCGAAGAAGATTACCTGGCTGCCGCCTGTGAGCATTTTGAGGAGCTCTACGGCATCAAGGTAAAGTATCAGCGCCTGTCCACCGGTGAGGTGCAGAGCAAGATTGAAGAAGAAAACGGCACTCCCTCTGCTGACGTTTGGTTCGGCGGCACCACCGACCCCTACAACGTCTGTGCTGCAGAAGGTCTGCTGGAGCCTTACGAGGCAATCAATGCTTCTCACCTGCTGGGCGATGCCTATCAGGATGCAGACGGTCAGTGGTACGGCATCTACAAGGGCATCCTGGGCTTCATTGTCAACATCGATGAGCTGAACCGCATGGGGCTGGAAGTTCCTCAGGACTGGGCAGACCTGCTGAAGCCCGAGTACAAGGATCTGATTTGGCTGTCCAACTACAACACCGCCGGTACTGCCAAGCTGGTCATCAACACCATGATTCAGAAGTACGGTCATGACGAAGGCATTAAGTACCTGGTTGACCTGGATAAGAACATCCATGTTTACACCAAGTCCGGCTCCGGCCCCTCCAAGAACGTGGGCACCGGCGAGTGCGTCATCGGCATCGGCTTCCTGCATGACGGCATTACCCAGATTGTGGATAACGGCTACGGCAACATCCAGCTGGTAATTCCTTCCTCCGGCACTTCCTTCGAGATTGGCGCTACCGCCATCTTCAAGGGTGCTGCCCATCCCAACGCTGCAAAGCTGTGGATTGAGTATGCACTGAGCCCCGACTGCGTCGAGCTGGCACAGGACAACGGTTCCTATCAGTTCCTGGTCATCGACAATGCCAAGCAGCCCGAGGTTGCTGAGGAGTTCGGCTTGGATCCCGAGAACGTGATGGACTATGATTTCGAGGATGCAAAGACCAACATCAAGACCTACATTGCAGAGGTGATGGATGCTCTGGGCGGCGGCGACGATCGCTTCAAGACCGAGTAACTCTCACAGAAAAAAGTAACCTCAGCGGGGGATGGAGCGTATCTCCATCCCCCGCCTTCGTATTGAAAGGAGGGCTTGCCAATGGCAACCCGTCAGGGAGCGGCTCTGGAGCGGAAAAAGCTGCTGGGTGACCCCATACTTGTTACCACTATTGTGGTGTTGATTGCGTTTTTAACGCTGTTTATTCTGTACCCCCTGGCAATTCTGCTGGTGGACAGTGTGTATGGCCCGGAAACCGGGCTGACCCTGTCGGTGTTCCAGCGCATTTTTAAGATGCCCAATTTCCGACAGGCAATTTCCAATACCCTGAAAGTGGGATTTACCGTGGGCATCCTGTCCACTCTGGTGGGACTGCTGTTTGCCTATGTAGAGGTCTATGTAAAGGTGCGCACCAAGTTCATGGGAGGCCTGTTTAAGGTTGTTTCCATGCTTCCGGTGGTGTCACCTCCCTTTGTGCTGTCGCTGAGCATGATTATGCTCTTTGGCAAGGCGGGCATTATTACAAGATACCTGCTGAAAATCTATGACAACAGTGTATATGGCTTCGGCGGTATCACTGTGGTCCAGACGCTGACCTTCTTCCCGGTGTGCTATATGATGCTCAAGGGACTGCTGAAAAACATCGACCCCAGCCTGGAGGAAGCCGCCCGGGATATGGGCGCGTCCCGGTTTAAAGTGTTTACCAGCGTCACTCTGCCGCTGATTCTGCCGGGGTTAGGCAATGCGTTCCTTGTGACCTTCATTGAGTCTATTGCCGACTTTGCAAACCCAATGATTATCGGCGGTTCCTATGATACCCTGGCAACAACCATCTATTTGCAGATTACCGGCGCTTATGACAAGCAGGGCGCTGCCGCCATGGCAGTGGTGCTGCTGAGCATCACTTTGGTGATGTACCTGGTGCAGAAATATGTGCTGGAAAAGAAGACGGCAGCCACCCTCACCGGCAAGGCATCCCGGGGCAGAATGCTCATTGAAGACAAGTCCGTTACCCTGCCGCTGACCGTTTTGTGCTCCCTCATTGCGCTGTTCGTGATTATGATGTATGCCTGCGTCCCCTTTGGTGCCCTGTTCAAAACCTGGGGCTATGATTTCCACCTGACCACCAAGTGGTTTGTCCGGGTGTTCCAGAAGTACAAGGGCTTGAAGGCATTCCGGGATTCCTTCGTGCTGTCCCTGATTGCAGCGCCCATCACCGCGCTGCTGAGCATGATTATCTCCTATCTGGTGGTGAAGCGGAAGTTCAAAGCCAAGGGCTTCATTGAGTTTGTGTCCATGCTGGCCATGGCAGTTCCCGGCACGGTGCTGGGCATCGGCTATATCCGGGGCTTCGTCAAGGGTGTGTTCGGCACCGGCTTCCTGGCAGGGCTCTATGGCAGCGCCGCCATCCTCATTATCGTGTTTGTGATTCGCAGCCTGCCCACCGGCACCAGAAGCGGCATTTCTGCGCTGCGCCAGATTGACAAGAGCATTGAGGAGTCCGCCTATGACATGGGTGCCAACAGCTTCAAGGTGTTTATGACGGTAACATTGCCGCTGATTAAGGATTCCTTCCTCAGCGGTCTGGTAACGGCGTTTGTGCGCAGCATCACCGCCATCTCTGCCATTATTCTGCTGGTGACACCGGAATTCCTGCTGATTACCGTGCAGATTAACGAGTTTGCAGAGAAAGGCTCCTATGGCGTGGCTTGTGCCTTTGCAACCATTTTGATTGCAATTACTTATGGAAGCGTGCTGCTGATGAATTTGGTGATTAAGTTCTTTGGAACCAGCCGCAGAATAAAGGAGGAAGACTAAAATGGCGAAAACAAAAAAAGGCGTTCGCCTGGAGCATATTTCCAAAATATACAAAGACCCCAAAACCGGAAAAGACTTTTATGCAGTAAAGGATGCTAATTTGGAAATCACACCCGGCTCCTTTGTCACGCTGCTGGGTCCCTCTGGCTGCGGCAAGACCACCACACTGCGGATGATTGCCGGCTTTGAAAGCCCGGACGAGGGCGAAATCTATTTGGGTGGCGAACCCATCAATGCCCTGACCCCCAATAAGCGGGATACCGCCATGGTGTTCCAGAGCTATGCGCTGCTGCCCCACTACAATATCTATGACAACGTAGCATACGGCCTGAAGCTGCGGAAACTGGACAAGGCAACCATCAAGGAAAAGGTGACCAGCATCCTCAAGCTGGTGGGACTGGAGGGCATGGAAGCCAGAATGACCAACCAGCTCTCCGGCGGTCAGCAGCAGCGTGTCGCTTTGGCGCGTGCTCTGGTGCTGGAGCCGGGCGTGCTGCTGTTTGATGAGCCGCTGTCCAATCTGGATGCCAAGCTCCGGGTGAGTATGCGCACGGAAATTCGCCGCATTCAGCAGGAGGCGGGCATCACCGCCATTTATGTCACCCACGATCAGTCCGAGGCTATGGCACTTTCCGACCAGATTATCATTATGGAAAAGGGTGTGGTCAGCCAGATTGGGACACCCCAGGAGATTTATTATCACCCTGCCAATGAATTTGTGGCGGACTTTATCGGTGAAGCCAATTTCCTCCGGGGCACATTGACCCAGAAGCAGGGGGACAAGGGCGCTGTGGTGGTGGAAGGAACGTCTGTGGATGTTACGGGTGTGTATGGAATCCAGCAGGGAAATGGATGCACCTTGGTTTTGCGCCCGGAATCTGCCGTGCTTTCCGACCGGGGGCAGCTGCCCTGCAAGGTGATTGTTTCCTGCTTCATGGGCGCTTATCAGAACTATCATGTGATGGTGGGAAATACCATGGTAAAAATCACCGACTTCAACCCTAAGAATAAGAAAATCTACCGGGTGGGCGATACCGCCTATGTTGCCTTTGAAAAGGAAAACATTCACGTTTTGTAACAGCAATGGTTTCCTGTTAAAACATCCGGCTTTTATTACAACAGAAAAAACACCGCCGCAGAAGGGATTATTCCCCTCTGCGGCGGCTGTTCTTGTGCGCCCGGCATGGGCAAAATCTAATGGGTGAAAGTCCCGAACCCGCCCG
>URPI01000021.1 GCA_900549705.1 uncultured Eubacteriales bacterium | reverse complement strand
CTTGGGGAAGGTTTCCCAGTTGTCCCGGGTCATATAGGTAACGGAACCCGGCAGATATTCGTTCAGGTCAGCGTCTTGCAGCTGGTTGGACACCACTGCACCGGTGATGGGATTGACCGCCCAGGTGGTGTTGTCATAGGCTGCCAGATTCACGCAGACTGCCTTGGCGCTGTCCCCTGCTGCCGCCGCTCCCTTTTCATCCACCATGCCGCTGATGCCGCGTACGGCGAGGATGTTATTCAGGGCATCATGGCAGTTGGAACCAATGGCGAAATAATAGTCGCCCTTGTCCAGGATGTAGCAGCCCTGCTTTGTTTCGTCCGCCCCGTTGACCGCATTTTCATCGTAGCTTGCCAGGAAATAGTCGGAAACGGTGACGGTCACAATTTCGCTTTCCCCGGCGGACAGTTCTCCCGTCTTCTGGAAGCCAATCAGCTGCACCGCCGGCTTTTGCACCATTCCGGTTTCATAGGGAGCCTGGGCATAAAGCTGCACCAGGCTCTTGGAGGCACCGGAGAAGCCGCCGTTGTTGGTAACCTTCACGCTGGCGGTAATGGTATGCTCCTGCTGATTCCACTGAATGTCCTGAACTTCCTGGGTAAAATCGGCATAACTCAGGCCATAGCCGAAGGGATATGCCATCTCGTCTGCATAAGACCAGGTGTCGCCCACAAACGCACCGGCGCTGCCGGTGGCATTGTTAATGCCCAGCACCTCGTCCTGATAGCGGGTTTCGTAATACTTGTAGCCAACGTAGATGTCCTCGGCATACACCAGATACCGGTCTGCATAGAGCTTATTCAGGTTCGTAAACTGGTAGTCGCCAAAATTCTGCATTGCTGCGCTGGACAAAGAGGATGCTGCCCAGGTGTCTGCCAGATGACCGGTGACATCGGCTTTCCCGGTGAGAATGTCTGCCAGCCCGATGAAGCCATAGTTGCCCGTAGCGCCAAACACCAGGCAGGCATCCACGCCGTATTCGGGATTTTCAATCCACTGAATGTCCATGGCAAAGGGGCTGTTGACCAGGACGATAATCTTATTGAATTTCCCGCTGTCCTTTACCATGCGCAGTAGGTCTGCTTCGCTTTTGTGCAGGGAAAGCATGGGAACCCCCTCTGCGTCACAGGTATCCAGATCCACGCCCTCGCCCGCAAAGCGGGTGAGCAGCACCAGTGCCGCATCCTGATAATCTTCTGCAAAGCTCTGCTTCATGGCATCCGTGTAAAATTCCACCGGGACTTCTCCGATGGAGGAATTGCCCTGGCTTGCCACGGACACCCTGCGAACGCCGCTGGATTCATAAGATGCCCGGATGGTGGGGTTGATTTGGAAGCCCGCCGCCTCCAATGCTTCATAGAACGTGCCGCCACAGGAGGCATCAAAGGAAGCGTTTCCGGCGTTGGCACGGTATACCGGGTCGGCTGCATTGTTGCCGAACACCGTAATTCTCCGTTCGTTGGCACTCAGCGGCAGCGCTCCGTTTTCATTGCGAAGCATCACCGTGCCCTCGTGCATGGCTGCAATGGAATGTGCCTTTTCGTCTGCAATCAGGCGCTGAGCATTCTCCGCATTCCTTTCTCCATAGGCGCTGGGGTAATAATTGGTATCCCCCTCCACCGCAATTTTTTCTCCAGTCAGTCCCAATGCCGCATTCACATAGCCGGAATAATAGAACGCAGAGCTGCTCAGGCTCACTGCCATGCTCAGGAGAATTGCTCCAACGGCGGTCAGACCAAGCCATTTTTGGTGTTTCTTCATCTTGCTGCCTCCTTTATTGATGATGTTTATATACATCCAGCCATGGGGTTACCCATGGCTGGACGCAATTATAAAGAAATGGAAGGAAACCTTATTTTGCCTTCTTCCGGCTGCGAACCATCATGAACGCAGCGCCGGCAGTCAGCACTGCCAGACCGCCGGTCAGGCAGTACAGTGCCATCTGCCACCAGGGAGTAATCACCTTGATGGTGGCGTTGCCCACGTTCATGGCGTGGCTGTGGGAGATGGAATAGGCAATGTGCTTGACCGCCTTCTGAACAGCGGTAACAATGGCAGGGTCTTTATCCAGGCCGTCCAACGTTGCCATGCCGCTGCTGTAGCCGTCCCACAGGTCCTGACCTGCCAGCACGCCCATGCGGTAATCCATATAGTTTGCCATGACGGAGCAGTCGGTAATGGCTGCGCCCTTCATGCCCCATTCCTCCCGGAGGATGCCGGTCATCAGGCCATGGTGTGCGCCGCTCCAGGTAACGCCCAGGCGGTTGAAGGAGCTCATGACACCCATGCCGCCGCCCTCTACGACGCTGCCCTCAAAGCCTTCCAGATACAGTTCCCGGATGGCCTGTTCGTTTGCCCAGGTAGAGATGCCGTAGCGGCCTTCCTCCTGGTCGTTCAGGGCAAAGTGCTTGGTGAAGACGTACACGCCCCGGTTCTGAATGGCAGCCACTTCGGTGGCAGCAACCTTGCCGGACAGCCAGCCGTCCTCGGAATAATACTCAAAGTTACGACCGCTGTAGGGCGTGCGGTGGATGTTTGCACCGGGTCCGTAGATGCCGGAGAACACCGTGCCGGAGCCATCGGTGGCGTGGAGGAAATCCTCACCGATGCACATACCCATATCCTCAATCAGTTCCAGGTTATAGGTGGCTGCCATCACGTCCTCGGAGGTATATGCCATGGCGCTGGCACCGCCCAGCAGGCTCTTGGTAAAGCCCTGGGGTCCGTTTTCGTCGTTGGTGCCGGGCAGACCGATGGAGGGAACCGGCTGGGTCAGGTGGAAGCCGTTGTAGATAACGTTGGTCATTTCGCTGTAGGGAGCCTGGCTGATGAGCTTGTCCCAATCAGGGTCGTCGGCATCCTTCTCTGCGAACATAGAGGCGGTCAGGTTGCCCGCTGCGCCCATGGTGGGCATGGAGGCATCCGGGTAGTAGGTTTCAATCATCCTGGCAACAATGGCCTTTCTGCCCTCCTCGGAGTCCGTCAGGCCGTCCGCCCACATGGACTCGGTGATGCGCAGAGAAACCGTCTTGGGGAAGGTGTCCACCCAGTTGCTCCGGGTCAGGTAAGTAATGGTCTGATCCTCAGCACCGGGATACTTGTTCAGGTCAACATTTTCAAAGCGGTTGGTGATTGCATTGCCGGTAACGGAGGACACGGCATAGGTGGTGGTGTCCAGGGTATCCAGTGTCCATTTTGCCGTCAGGGCTGCGTCGCCGGTTCCGCTCATGCGGGTGCTGTCCGCCCCCTTTGCCATCAGGATATTGTTCACGGCATTGTGGGCATCGGTGCCAACAGTGAAATAATAATCACCGGCATCCATGATATAGGTCTTGGCGTTCATGTGGTCATAGGAGGTCAGATCCTCCTTTTCCACGGTAATGGCAAAGTGCTCGGTCTTCCCTGCTTCAATGAACTTCTTATCAAAGCCGCAGATTTCCACGGAAGCCTTTTCCACCTGATTGTCAATGTCATATTGGGTGTAGGGAGACTGGAAATAAATCTGCACGGTGTGCTTGCCATCCACCTTACCGGTGTTGGTCACGTCCACCTCGGCCAGAATGGTTTCTCCCTGGTCGGTAATCTTGAAATCAGAATAAGCGAAGTCTGTATAGCTCAGGCCATAGCCGAAGGGAAATGCGACATCGCTGTCGTAGCTGTAGTCACCGGCATTGCCCTGGTTCAGCACATAGTCTTCATACCGGGTCTCGTAGTAGCGATAGCCGACATAGATGCCCTCCTGATACACCACATAATCCCGGTTGCACTGCTTGATGCCGGGGTCGGTGTTGTTCTGCGCCGTTGCAACCTTGTAGTCTGCGCCGTTGGTATAGGGATAAGCGCCGAAGTTCTGCATGGCGGGGGCAGAATGGTTGTCCTTCAGGAAGGTATCCACAATCCGTCCGGAGGGATTGACCTTGCCTGCCAGAATGTCCGCCACGGCGTTGATGCCGGTCATGCCCACGTCGCCGACCCACAGCACGGCATCAATGCCATAGTCATCCACAAAGTCCAGCTGGAGGCTGTTGGAGGAGTTCAGCAGGACGACAATCTTCTTGAACACGCCCTCCTTTTTCAGCTGCTCCAGATTGGTGAACATATCGATTTCATCCTGGTTCAGCCGCAGATAGTCGCCGTCGGTCATGTAGGGTTCCAGCTCCGGCAGTCCGCTGGGCAGGTCTGCGCCCTCACCGCCGGAACGAGCCAGCACCACCAGCGCCACATCACCGTACTGTGCCCAGGTCTTCTTCAGGGCATCGGGGTACTTTGCCCAGGGCACTTCATTGATGCGATACTGCGCCTGGTTGCCGCCGGTGGTATCTGCATTCACACGGGCATAGCCGCAGGTGGCGTAGAACTTCCACTGATCCAGATTCACGGTATCCGCACCAAAGGATTCTTCCAGCGCCGCTTTCAGGGAAACTGCATCATCCGCAGAAACCTGACCGGATCCGGTACCGCCGTAGAGCAGATGGAAGGAGGACTGGGAGAAGGGGGTGAACTTCGTCCCCTCTGCCAGAGGCAGGGTATTGTCCCGGTTCACCAGAAGGGCAGCACCTTCTGCCTCAATGTCACGGCACAGCTGCTTTTCGTGAGCCACCAGGTCGTCTTCATTTTCGTAGTTGCTCCAAAAGAAAATCTGGGCATCCGGGTCAGGGATGACCTTTTGCGTTGCCGCTCCCAGCGACACGTTGATGGCTGTGGCAAAATAGCCGGTCACCGGAATTGCCACGGCGGAAACCAGCGTCAGGACAGCCAGAACGATGGTCAGAACTGTCCATATGGTTCCCTTTTTCTGTTTGCTTTTACTCATTGGGGTTACCTCCTCTTTCTGATTACAGGCATACTGTACAATGCTGCGACGGTTTTCACAATCAATTTGGCATAACCTTCCCACCCTATCGCACAGGCTTTTACTTCTTGAAAGCGGAAGTTCTCTCCTGCCCTCCAAATATCAAATGTCCTTTAGGGCATCCTCAAAAATCGGCATCCAAAGCTCCCGATAGCCCGCACGGGTGGGATGAACGCTGTCCGCCATATAAAGGGCATTTTCTTCCTCACTCATGCTGCCGATGGTTTCATTGTGATACAGGTCAATGACGGAAATATCCCATTTTTCCGCCAGCTTTTCCAGCCCCTCCACCATCCGATCATAATTTTCATCCAAGGGCGGATTGGTGTAGAAAAACACGGGGCAGTCCCACACCTCTTTCACTGTTGCCACAAGATATTCCATTGCACCAAAGGTGGTTGCGCAATCAAAAGAAGCGGCATCCCGCACTTCATCCGGGGTAATCTCGCCGAATAGCTCCGGTGTTCCCCGGTCATTGGTGGAAAGCTGGCAGACAAAGGCATCCAGGTGGTCTGCACAGTCCTCAGAGGAAAGATAGCTGTTAAAGCGCTGCACATAACTCTCCGCTTTGACATCCGCAAGGGTTGTGCCGGACACCGCTTCTTTCAGACAGACCGCACCGTCCTTTTTTGCAATAAAGTCTGCCATGGATTCTCCGCAGGCACTGGCACCATAGGTCACAGAGGAACCAAGCCAGTAAATCGTTTTTCCCTCCAAGGGGCTGCCAGGGACAGCTGCCGTGTTGGCGACGCTATACTGTTCGTCATTTCCCTTCAGCGTAATGCGCAGCTGTTGGGAAACCGTCTTTCCGCCGTAGCTCAGGGTTGCATACAGGGTCTTTCTGGTCAAAGGGGATGCCACTTTCACTTCAAAGGGCACATCTTCCACCGTTGTTCCGTCACTCATCTTTGCGTTCACCACCAGTCCCGTGGTATCAAATTTCTCTCCCTCCACATAAAACACATTGTCCGCTTCATGGGCAAGAATCAACTTTGCTACCACAGGAGCCGTGGGAAGCTCGGCTGTCTCCTTGGTTGAACAGCCAGAACACAGGAACAGCAGCACCATCGCTGCCAACAGGCAACAGATATGTTTCATACCATCATCCATCTTCTCTCCGAAATAAACAGGTGCAGAGCCGTTTCCAGCCCTGCACCCACATTCATTTATCGTAACTTATTTTTCTGCAACGGCAGTTGCGGTATTGCCGTCCAGCTTCCAGTTTTCAGCGCCGGAAGCAGTCCAAATCTGACCAAAGGCACCCAGCACATCCTCGCCGGGAGCGGTGACAGTCATGGAAGTGCCGTCCTCGCTGACGGTGTAGGTGAAGCCCTCACGCTCCATGTGGTAGGAGGGGAACATCACCTTCATGTCGGTGTCGTTCAGGGCAACCAGCACCAGGCCGCCGGCATCATAGACGTTCTTCACGCCGGTCATGCTGTGGTCTTCGTTCAGCAGGTAAACGTGGCTGACGTTGGGCCAAATCTGTGCGGCATAGCCTTCCAGCTCACCGGTCACCTCCAGCACCACGGCATCGCCGATGCGGGTGTAGGTGCAGGGAATGTCGGTGAACACCTTGAGGGTAGCAGCTCCGTCAACGCCCAGGGTCAGCTCTGCGGTGGTGGCGTTGCCGCCCATGTCAATGGAGCAGGTGTAGGGGGCATCCTCTGCAATTTCAGCAGCGGGCAGGGCAGCAACATCGCTGCACACCAGGGTATAGGTGGTGGAGTTTGCGCCATCCAGGCTGCGGTCAACGGTGAAGGTAGCAGTATTGCCATCGGTTGTCACCTCCACGGCTTTGCCGCCGATGGAAATGCTCACGCCGTCAGCGCCAACCATCCACTTGCCTTCTGCAAACTTGTCATAACCGGCATACACCAGCATGGTGCCGTCTGCCTGCAAGTAAGCGGTGGCGTTCTTTTCGCTGTCCACGAAGGTGCCCACATGCTCAGGAGCGGTAAACTCCTTCTTGTTGGCCTGGATGAAGGCATCGGCATCGGCAAATGCCTTGGTCTCGCTGCCGGTCATGGTCACGTTCCGGGTGTAGCTTGCGCCGGGCACAACGGGGAAGGTCATGTCGAAGGAGTATTCCCCGGCGATGTCATAGGCATAAGCAGTCTGGGCGTTTGCGCCGCCCGCAGCTTCCAGCTTAATCTGGAGGCAGGGCACGCCGTCCTTCTCCACTTCCTTCCACTTGCCGGTCAGGTAACCGGCGCTGTAGGTGGAGTTGGTGGCAGCGGGGCTGGCATCGTAGTTGCCATAAGCGTACTTGTCGCAAACGGCAGTGCCGTCTTCATTCAGGTTCAGCAGAAATGCGGAAGCCAGCATGGAGGCATACTCGCCTTCCTCGCTGAAGATACCAGTCAGCTGATAGCTCTTGGTTGCAGCAGGAGCCTCCGTGGGAGCTTCGGTAGCGGCAGTGGACTTTGTGTCATTGCCGCAGCCTGCCAGCAGGGTTGCCATCATGGCAACTGCCAGCAAAAGTGCAAAAATCTTTTTCATCGTTGTGTTCCTCCTCTTATTTTTCATGCTTCATAAAGGCAGCAATCACGGACAGTACCGTAACTGCGCCAAAAATGACGGTAAAGGTCAGCGCCAGGGGATAATTGCCGCCGAAGAAGGGAACCTTCGTCAGCACATCTGCCAGGGGATAAGCAAATTCCACCACATGATTGGCAAGGGCAACGGACATACAGCCGCAACTCACCAGGGGCATCCAGCCCCAGCGCAGCAGTTCTCCGGCAATGCCGGTTACGCCGCCTGCCAGCATAAAGCCGAAGGTAAACCAGCTGAACACCCGATCCACCGCTTCCGCCGCCGTGGCCTGATAGATAATCAGGTACACAACGCTGGAAACCGCCGCCGCTGCTGCCGCCAAAAAGGCAAGATGGCCGCCAACAGTCTTATTTTTCAGCATCTCACTTGCCCTCCTTCTTCTTTGCATAGGCAGCAATCAGGTAGACCACAGTTGCGCCGACATACAGCACCGCAATGGCTGCATCTGCACAAATCATGGCAGGCTTCCACCAGGGCGTGAAGTCCGCAATCTCCACCTCGGGGGCAAGGCCGTTAATCAGATTGGAATGCACCATGGTGTACAGATAGTACTTGGCAACCTCCCGGAGCTTGCCCCAGATGTAGCCGTCCCGGCTCTTGGTCAGCAGATTGGATGCCTCCGGGACACGACCCGGGTCATTGTTAAACTGGCAGGTTCCCGCCGCCAATGCGTCTGCCGTGCCCATATAGGAAGCGGAGTCCTTGGAGGAGTCGGTCATGTTGATGCCGGTAAAGCCCCATTCCTTGCGCAGCACCTGGGTCATGGTAGCGTAGTCGGAAGCGGTGGGGATGCAGCCGATGCGGTTGTAGGCAGTCATGGTTCCCAGCGAGTGACCCTTGCTCAGGCCGCCCTCGAAGCCCTTCAGGCACACCTCCCGGTAGGTCTGCTCGTTCATAAAGGTGGCAACGCCATGACGGTTGGTTTCCTGGTCATTGCCGCAGAAGTGCTTGAACATTCCGGCGCAGCCTTTGGCTGCCATGGCCTCGGTCTGGATGGCACTGTCAATGTAAGACAGCAAGGCATCCTCGGAGTAGTACTCAAAGTTCCGGCCACTGTAGGGGGTGCGGTGGATGTTGCCGCCGGGGGAATAGATATGGCGGAAGCCCAGGTGGTAGCTGTCCTCACCGAAGAAGTCGCCCCGCAGGCGCACCATTTCCTTGCTGAACGTACCGGCGCACAGCATTTCCGCATTGTACAGCACGCCGCCGGCCTGGTAGCCGTCAGGGCCGTCGCCGCCGGAGTAAGCGGGCATGGACACGGACTCAACCTTATCAAGTCCCATCTTGTCACCGGTAATCTGGGCAAGCTCGCCAACCGTCAGCTGGTCAATGAACTCGTCCCACTTGGGATCGTCGAAGGGCACGTCCTTCATATCAATAAAGGTGATGCCGTTGTCCTGCTTAAACTTGTAGGCGGAAATGTCCGCAGCATCCGCAGGCTTCTCATACTGGAAGTTCTCCATGAGATTCTGAATCTCCGGGGTAG
The DNA here is from genome assembly GCA_900549705.1 of uncultured Eubacteriales bacterium. Taxonomy (GTDB): domain Bacteria; phylum Bacillota; class Clostridia; order Oscillospirales; family Oscillospiraceae; genus Faecousia. Next base: position 12,866 of record URPI01000021.1, on the reverse strand, counting down.
CCGTCAGAGTAGTGACGGTTTCGGGGAAGGTGTTCCAGTCAGAGCGGGTCAGATAGGTCACGGTATCGGGGATAAAGTGGTTGATGTCCCGGTCTTCAAACAGATTGGAAACCACCTCGCCGGTCTGAGGAGACACGGCATAGGTCACGTTATCCGTTTCGGTCAGGGTGACCTTCTGTGCCTTCGCTGCATCACCGGAAACCGCATTGCCTTCTGCATCGAACATCCCCGTCACGCCACGGGCGGCAAGCACATTGTTCAGGGCATCGTGGGCACCATTGCCGATGGCAAAATAGTAATCGCCTGCATCGAACACATAGCAGCCCTTCCGGGAGGTGTCCGCACCGTTGACCGCATTGCTGTCATAGGCGGCGAAGATGTAATCGGAGAAGGACAGGGTAACGGTTTCGCTCTCCCCTGCCGCCAGGGCGGAGGTCTTCTCAAAATCGGCAATCTGGATGGCGCTCTTTTCCGCCTGTCCTGCCTCATAGGGAAGCTGGACATACAGCTGAACCACGTCCTTGGATTTGCCGGTGTAGTTCGGCGCTCCGTTGTTGGTAACCTTCACCTGTGCGGTGACGGTGTGGGTATCTCGGTTCCAGTCCAGGCTCAGCAGCTCCTGGGTGAAGTCAGCGTAGCTGAAGCCATCACCAAAGGAATACACCATTTCATCGGCATAATTCCATGCGCCGTCCTTGGAAGCATACACACCCTTGGCGCAATCCGCATTGTTGATACCCAGCACCTGATCCTGATAACGGGTCTCATAATACTTGTAGCCAACGTAGATGCCCTCGGAGTAAACCAGGTACTTGTTCTTATACAGGCCGGTGAGATTGCTGAAGGTGAAGTCACCGGCATTCTGCATGGCCGCAGAAGAAAGAGAGTTGGTGGCATAGGTGATGACGTTTCGCCCGGAGGGATCTGCCTTACCCATAAGCATCTGTGCAACGCCAATCATCCCGTAGCTGCCGGGGTAGCCAGCCCACAGGATGGCATCCACGCCCAGGTCAATCATTTCCTGCAATTCCATGGCATAGCCGGAATTGACCACCACAATGATTTTGCGGAACTTGCCGGAATCCTTGATGAGATTCAGGGTATCCAGCTCCTCCTGGTGCAGCGCCAGCTCCCGGATGGCGGGGCCTTCCTGCCAATCGCCTTGCAGGCCATGGTTCAGGTCGCCCTCCTCGCCGCCAAACCGGCTGACCACATAAATGGCTGCATCGCCATAGCTGTCAAAGGAAGATTCGGTTCCCTTGTAGGCGGAGGCGGGGATTTCACCAATCAGTCCGGTTTTCGTCCGGCTGGACGGTGTTGCTGCGATGGCATTGTAAACGGTGTCGTTCACCGCCACGCCCTCTGCCTTCAATGCGTCATACAGGTTGATGCCCGCATTGGCAGGGCCACCGGAGCCGCCGTGATAAACGGGGCTGGCAGCGGCATAGCCGAACAGGGTCACAGCAGTGTTCTCTGCCAGAGGCAGGGCATTATTCTCGTTGCGCAGGAGCACGCTGCCCTCGGTCTGGCACTGGATGAGGTAAGCCTTCTGGGCTTCCAGCATCTCGTCCTTGGTGGCATAATCGGACTTAAAATAAGTAGTATCGTCTGTACCGGCAATGACCGGCGGGCGGGTGTCCAGGAACAGGTTCACGTCACCCTCCCGGGTAAACGCCAGCTGGGTGCCGAAGCTCGCCAGGCACAGAACCAATGCCATCGTTGCCGACAGGCCACGCCACAAATTACTGTTCTTTGTCATTCGTCAGCCCTCAGCAGTCGACATCAAAAGCCGAAGTCGGTGTAGTCGAAGGAGCACAGCTTGTTGTTGACCTGGATTTCCGTCTCAGCCAGGGTGTAGGTTGCCAGATATTCCTCAGCCGTCACAGGCTTTGCATTCTCGTCGTAGATAGGTGCGCCGCTGGTCTGGTCGTAACCGGTGGGAGCCTGAACAGCCTTGCCCATGGCATCGTTCCAGTTGGCGGTGTCTACATAGTAGGTCTGGTCATAGCTCTTGACCACCCGGGTAATCTTGCCCAGGGTGACATCCACCAGATCCTCGTCCAGGTCGTTGGGCTTGGAGGTGCATTCGCCGTAAATCTTGGTGATGAAGTTGGTACGCTCGTTGCCCTTGGCATCGTTGGTGCTCTCAGCCAGCTCCAGAGCAGAGAAGCAGGAGGAGGAAACAATCAGGCAGAAGGTATTGTCGTCCATCAGAGTCAGCTCCTGCTGGGTGAAGGTGGTCAGATAATAGTTGTACTGGGGACGCATATTGCTGTAGCTCAGTTGTGCGGGGGACAGATAAATACCAGTGGTTTTGGCTTCCTTGGCAGCAGCAGCGCTGTCACCGCAGGCGACCAGCATAAAGCTCATCATGGCAACGGTCAGGAAAATAGCGAGTGTCTTTTTCATAAAATGTTCCTCCTTATTCTCTCGTGGGTGTCCCACAATTTACGCTTCAATTTTACGAAATCACTGTGAAAATACAATCGATACCGCATAACCTTCCGTCTATGCCGCACAGGCTTATTTATTCTGTTCATGCTGCATTGACAAAAAATTTACAATTTGCTATAATGTGAGCGAAAATGAGGTGAAGATTGTGTTGAACATTGCCATTGTGGAAGACGAACTGTCGTCCGCCCAGCAGCTGGAAAGCTGTATTCGCCAGTATTCCGTGGAATACCGTGTACCTGTGCAGATTTATATTTTTTCCAATGCGCTTTCCTTTCTGGATAACTATACCGCTGAATATGACATCATTTTTATGGACATTATGATGCCCATGCTCAATGGCATGGATGCCGCTCATCTGCTGCGGGAAAAGGACGGAAAGGTAATGCTGATTTTTGTCACCAGTATGCAGCAGTATGCCATCCAAGGGTATTCTGTCAGCGCCACCGACTTTATTGTTAAACCGGTGTCCTATCCTCAGTTCAAGCTGAAATTCACCCGATTCCTCACAAAGCTTCGCGCCACGCAGGCGCAAAAAGAGCCGGACATTCTGCTGAAAACAGGCTCTGGATTTGTCCGCCTGCATCCCCATCAAATCGTCTATGTTGAGGTTCGTGCCCACCACTGCATTTATCACACCGACATGGGAGAATACCGCATCTATCAAACCATGAAAAGTGTGGCAGAGCAGCTGGAACCCTGTGGGTTTGCCAAATGCAACAACTATCTGCTGGTGAATTTGGCACGGGTCACCGGCATTTCAGAAATGACCGTTCAGCTGGGGAAAGAAACCCTGCCCATGAGTCATCCCCGGAAAAACGCCTTTACCTCCCAATTTCTTGCGTTTTCGGAGAGTCAAAAAAAATGATGAATCACCTTTTCTCCCTGCTCGGTCCCTATGTGCGGGAGGGCACCGGGTTGATTTTCACTTTTTTTGAAACCCAGCTGTGCGTCTGCCTGTTTGCCCGGAAGCTGGAACGTAGGCGCTTTTTCTTTCTGCGGATATTGTTCTTCCAGGTGCTGGGGATTGCGCTGTTTTATGGGCTGGCTATCTATAACACCCACACCGCCACCCTTGGCTCCCGGCTGCTGTGCTATCTGGCCATTACTGCCTTTTGTCTGGTGTATACCATCAGCATCTTCCGCGGAAGCATTGAAGACATACTCATCGTCTTCTGCTCCGGTGAGGCTGCCCATCAAATCACCGGAAAGCTTTATCCCCTGCTTCAGAATCTCATGGGCATCAACGACAAAACCACCATCTCCCTGGTTTCTGCCACTCTTGCGCCAAGGGCATGGGAATGGGCTCTGTTTTTCATTTATCATATTTCTATGTATTTTCTGTTGGCGCATTTCCTCGCCCCCAAGCACACCCTGCGGCGGGACAAGGAAACCACGAGGGGAATCGCACTGCTTTCCGCAAGTGTCGTTTTCACCATCAATGTGCTGGTTTGCATTTCCCGCACGTTTGAAGGAGATAATCTGTTACTGAGTATCACCATCAAAACCTTTGTCATCACCCTCTGCTCCGTCATTCTTGTGTTTTGCTCCGGCATCCTCACGCAAAGCGAAAAAAATCGTCAGATGGATATTCTCCAGCAGCTATGGAAGCAGGACCAGGCGCAGTATGAATCCGTAAAGGCGAGCATGGATGCCATCAGCATGAAATGTCATGACCTCAAGCACGTTTTTAACCGCATTGAGGGGAAACTGAATCAGGAGGAGCTTGCTCAGCTGCAAAGCGCCATTACCATGTATGATTCCCGGGTGGAAACAGGAAACGACGTGCTGAACGTGGTGCTTTCCGAGAAAAATCTGGTTTGCAGTAAACATGGCATCCAGTTTTCCGCCATGATGGACGGCTCCCTGCTCACCTTCCTCACCCCGGTACAGACCTATACCGTCTTCGGCAACCTCATGGACAATGCCATTGAAGCGGTACAGCAGGTGCCAGCGGAAAATCGCATTATTTCTCTCAGCTGCCAGCGCACTCCTGCCGGCATCGAAATCGAAGAATCCAACTATTTTAACCGCAGCGCTGCGCCCCCCGCAGATTCCATCCGTACCACCAAGATGGATGTTGCCCGCCATGGCTTCGGCATCAAAAGCATCCAGTACATTGCCCAGCAGTACGGCGGAACCGTGGAAACCACCATGCAGGAGGATATGTTTTTCCTGAGAATCTTCTTCTCCACCCAGAAATAAAAACGCCGCTGCCCCGGAGGGAAATTCCCCCCGGGGCAGTAAATTTATGCTGCGTTATTCTTTTTCTTTCTACGAATCGTCAGGAATACACCTGCGGCAGTCAGTGCATAGAACGCACCCGTCAGCGCATACAGTGCAATCTTCCAGGTGGGTGTCACCGTCAGCACCACTGCGTCGCCCACATTCATGGCATTGGTTCTTGTCACGGAATACACAATGTTTTTCATAGCCCTGTGGACAGCGCTGACAATGGCAGGATCATTTTCGCTCCCATCCAAGGTTCCCATGCTGCCCTTCTGACCGCACCAGATATCCTGCCCGGCCAGCACGCCCATGCGGTAGTCCATCCACTTGGCATTCATGGACATATCCGTTATTGCAGCGCCCTCCATGCCCCATTCATCCCGGAGAATGCCGGTCATCAAGCCGTAATGTGCGCCGCTCCAGACAACGCCAATGCGGTTAAAGCTGGTCATTACATTCATGGCACCGCCCCGGATTGCACCTTCAAAGGCTTCCAGGTACACTTCCCGGATGCTCTGTTCGTTTGCCCAGACGCTGATGCCATAGCGTCCCTGCTCCTGGTCGTTCAGGGCAAAGTGCTTTGCAAAAGCCAGCACGCCCTTGCTGCGGATGCCCTGCACCTGAGAGGCCGCAATCTCGCCGGAGAGCCAGCCGTCCTCGCTATAGTATTCATTATGTCTGCCCAAATACTGGCTGCGGTGAATATTCAGACCCGGTGCATAAATACCGGCAACAGAGGTGCTGTCGCTGTTCTGGTTGCTGTGGAGCATATCCTCCGCCATGCACTTGCCAACCAGACAGGCAAGCTCTCTGGAATAGCTGGCAGCAATCACATCTTCGGAGGTAAACGCCATGCCGCTGGAACCGCCCATCAGGCTCTTGGTGTAGCCGGTAGGGCCATCTGCCTCCATGGTAGCAGGCAAGTTAATGGCGGGCAGCGCATGGGTGTTATATGCGCCGTTGTAAATAGTATTCAGCATATCTCCATAGGAAATCTGGCTCACCAGCTTATCCCAGGCGGAGTCTTCGTAGCGTGTTTCCACAAAATCGATGGCTTTCAGTGCCCCACCGGTACCGCTCTCCGGCAGAGTAGCCCCCTGCCAATACAGCGTCTTCATTTTCTCCACAATGGCGGTACGTTCTTCGGCATTGTGGGTCAGGCCGTCCGCCCACATGGCATCGGTCACGCGCAGACTCTGGGTGGTGGGGAACGTTCCCTGCCAGTCGTTGCGGCAGAGGTAGGTAACGGTCTGCCCCTCCGCACCCGCATACTTATTCAGGTCGGCATCCTCAAACAGGTTTGTGATGGCATTGCCGGTGTAAGCGGACACGGAATAGGTGATGGTGTCCATCTCATCCAGTGTCCATGTTGCGGTCAGGGCTGCATCGCCGGTGCCGCTCATGCGGGCAGTGTCTGCGCCCTTTGCCATCAGGATGTTGTTCACGGCGTTGTGGGCATCCGAGGCAACGGTGAAATAGTAGTCACCGGCATCCATGATATAGGTCTTTGCCAGATTGCTGTCGTAACTGGTCAGGTCATCCTTGCGGATTTCAATAGCAAAGTGCTCAGTTTTGCCTGCCGCAATTTCCTTCTTGTCAAAACCGCACAGCTCCACTGCCGCCTTTTCCACCCCGTTGTCAATGTCATACTGGGTGTAGGGAGACTGGAAATAAATCTGCACGGTGTGCTTGCCATCCACCTTACCGGTGTTGGTCACATCCACCTCGGCAAGGATGGTGCTTCCCTGGTCGGTAATCTTAAAATCAGAATAATCAAAGGTGGTATAGCTCAGGCCGCTGCCAAAGGGGAAGGCCACCAGCTTGTCATAATCATAGTCCCCCGCATTTCCCCGCCCCAGCACATAGTCCTCGTACCGGGTCTCGAAGTAGCGGTAGCCCACATAGATGCCCTCTTGGTAAACAACGTAGTTCTGGTTGCACTTGTCAATACCCAAAGCGTTGTTATTCTGGGCTGCCGCCAGCCCCAGTTCCGCTGCATTGGTATAGGGATATGCATCGTAGTTCTGCATGGCAGGGGCAGCATGGTTATCCTTCTGGAAAGTGTCTACGATTCTGCCGGAAGGATTCACCTTGCCCGCCAGAATGTCCGCCACCGCAGGGATACCGTTGAGTCCCAGATTGCCCACCCACAGCAGGGCATCGATGTCATAGTCGTCAATGAAGTCCAGCTGCAAGGTGCTGGAAGAATTGAGAATCACAATAACCTTTTTGAACACGCCGTCCTGTTTCAGCTGCATCAGGTTGTCCAGCAGCGCCCGTTCCTCGGCACACAGCTGGAGGTAGTCTCCGTCCGTCATGTAATCCCGCAGTGCTTCCAGAGAATTGGGCAGGTCAGCGCCCTCGCCGGAGGAACGGGACAGCACCACAATGGCTGCATCGCCGTACTGGGGGAAGGTTGCCTTCAGCGCCTCCGGGTATTTCTCCCAAGGCACCTCATTGATGCGGTACTGGTCAGGGCTGCCGCCGGAAAGGGCAGCATTGACCCGCTTGTAGCCGGAGGTCTTATAGAACTTCCACAGCTCCTGGTTGACGCACCCCGGTGCAAAGCTGTCCTGCAACGCCGCATACAGACTCACGGCATCGCCGGTAGCCATAAACGCCGAGCCCGTGCCCGTGAGCACCGGGTCACTCGCAGACTGGGAAAACAGGGACATTTTTGCATCCGCCGCCAAAGGAAGCGCATTATTTTTGTTCAACAGCAGTGCTGCTCCCTCTGCCTCCACCTGACGACAAACAGCCATATCGTTGTTTACCAGGTCTTCCTCCGATTCATAATCCGTCCAATAAAAGATTTTGGAATTCTCGCCGGGAATAATCTTCTGCGTCTGTGCATTCAGCGCTGCGTTAATCATCGTCTCATAGTAGGCAGTCACCGGAATGGCAGCCGTCAGCAGAATGCTGAAAACCAAGAGAATGATTGTTGGAATCAGCCATGGATTTTTCTTTTTCATCTTCTTTTCCTCCCTTTACGCTATAGAATAGCGATGTGTCCCTTCTTCCAAGGGAATCTTTTCACCGCCGGGCAGCACCAGCGTGCCGCCGGAAACTGCCGTGATGGTCAGCTCACTTCCGTCCTTTTCCACAGTGATAACGCCTTTGGGCGTGTAGGCCGCGCAGGAGAAGCGCTCCAGCACCGTGGAAGGCGCAATACAGTAGGTCTCATAGCCGCCGGAGGTCGGCTGAATGCCCGCCACATACTTGGAGAGAATGTACATGGGCGCAGCGCTCCAACCGTGATTGAACGTGCCGATTGGCTCCGAAAACTTTTCCCACAGGGTGTCGTATTCATCTTCCAGCATTCCGCTATACCGATCCATCATTCTCTGCACCGCCAAATCTGTTCTGTCCATCACGCACAGGGCTTCCAGTACATATTTTTCGCAGAAGGGGCTTGCTTCATAGGTGGACATCACCACATCGCAAATGAGGTCGTAGTCGTTCTCGTCCGCCAGCCCGGAAAGTGCCAGCATGGCATTGGCACGGTCGTCAATATACTTGCTGTCCGGATCTTTGAAGCCTGCGGGGGTATAGTAGGCATCATGATAATGCGCCTTGATGGATTCCATGCGCTCGGTCAAAAACGCCTCATCCTCGGTGATGCCCAAATCCCCGGCTAACTTCTCCGTCAGATTCAGGGCGTAATAGTAAAAGCCCACTTGCAGCAGCTTCGCATCAATCTTGTTGCCCCAGTCGTTCCATGTCCAGGAGCCGTCACGGTAGACGGGCAAACCGTTTTCCATCTCATAAAGCTTCAGGTAATTCACAAAGGCATGGTAATAATCCGTCATGGTCTGCCTGTCACCGGAAGCAAGCCAATAGTGATAGGCAGCGGTCATAAAGGCGAGGCTCTGATTGGGAATTTCCTGAGGCTTTACCGAAGGAGCACGGCTGGGAATTGCCCCGGATTCCGGAGTCCAGCCCAGGCAGCTCAGGATTGCCTTCTTGGTCATGTCCAAGCCGCCCTGGTCATAGCCATACAGCGCCGCATCAATCTGGTTGGAAGCATCGCCCATGTAGGGTCCCCGCTCCCGTTCCGGGCAGTCTATATAAGTATCACGCATACAGATTGCAACGGTATTTAAGCTTTCCTGCCAGAGCTGATCCAGTTTCTCATCGTCCGAATGGAAAGAGCCTGCCCAGTTGCCGTTAAACTCGCTCTTGCGATAGCCGAGAGCGGTGAACTTCACCCCTGCCTCGGCTTCAATATAGAGCTTTGTGCCGCTGCGCCAGGCATAATTTTCAAATTGCTGCGTTCCCTCGGCGGTCACATAGGTATCCTTGAAATTGGGATTGTTGTCGCTGTCCACATAGCTGTCCGTGTAAATGGTCAGGCGCTTGCCCGCAGGGGCTTCCAGCTCAAAATAAGGGGTAAACTGGATGTTGCCCGGAAGCTCCAGCTCCAAGGTGGTGTCCTCCGTCAGCTCCTTGCCCACATAATCCCCCGCATTGGAAAAATCGGAGATTTCATAGAATCTGATTGGGTCAATGATTGCTTCATACAGCGCACCAAAGGGCAGCTGCCCCGCCACGCCCACCGGCGTTGCGTTCTCCCAGGCGCTGTCATCAAAGCCGGGGTTCATGAAGGCACCGATGTCATCCCGGGCATCAAAATAGAGGTTCCGCTCGGCCAGCATGGACATCTGGGTGTAATTGGGGTAATCCTTTCCGGCGGTGACCCGATTTTTGTAGCCGGGATGCCGCTGTGCCTTCCAGGAGGAATCCGAAACCACCAGGGTGTTACCCACCTGCATCTGGAAAATCATGCCGGCCTGGTTGTAGTCGTCCCCCTCCTCATCCTGTGCCACCGGAACAATGGAGCCGTCACCGGAGCGGCCATTGAAAGCCACCAGCATGGCGATGGTGTTTTCCCCTTCCTTCAGGTTCAGCCTGATTTCGTCATAGTAGCTGTCATAGGGCGTGGGGCCTCGCTTCAGGCTGCCGTCCAGCACCACCATTTCGCCGTTGAGCCACAGCACATATTTGTCCACCGCAGAAATATAGGCCGTTGCCTCCATGGCAGCGTCCGCCGTGACCGTCTTGCGGAAGACCACATAGCTGTCATCGCTGCAGCTTTTTGTCCAAATCCAGTTTGCAGTCCAATCCGCTTTGCAGTAGGGTTCGATGGCGGATAAATACAGGAGATTGGCGCGGTCAGGTTCCTCCCGCTGCGGCACCGCCACTGCTGCCTGGGTTGGCGCGGTTGTCTCCGCCGCCGTCTCTGCCTCCTTGCCGCAGGCCGCCAGGGAAAAAATGCTTGCTGCCACCAAAGTCATGCACAATGCCTGTTTTACCAGTTTCCTTTTCATGTTGCAACGCCCCTTTTCCTTTTTTTAAAACATATCATATGGCCGAAGGAAAGGAAAGCAACAGCGCATAACCTTCCCCTATTACCGCATAATCTGAACCGCTTCGCATCCCCTCACAATCCGTATGGGAAGCTGGTGCCATTCACCCAACCGCTCTATCCCGCCCGTTTGCGGGGCGACCACTCATCGCCCTCCTACAGGACGTATGCAACATTATCCGGGTCGTCCCAATTTCAAGGGATGACCCGGATGTTTTTTACTGCTTTTCTTACGTTTTCTTGCATTTTCGGAGAATTGCCCGCACCAACAGAACAATCAGAACGGCCAATAACGCCGGCACGCCACGGGCGGCTGATGCCATTCATCAACCACCATCCCGGCTTTGCGCCAAAAAATACCGGCAGACACCGCAAGGCATCTGCCGGTAAACAAATGAAAACTGATTCTTTGGAAATCAGATTAGCCAGCGAAACGCTCCGCAGCAATCTGGCCAGCCAGACGGCCGGAGGTCAAAGCCCAGCCCTGTGCAGCACCGCCATACAGGACATAAGCCTTGTTGGAAGCATTCAGGGTGCCCAGGGAGTTGTTGCCCACCACAAAGACATTCTCCACGGAGGAGCCGTCTTCCAGAACCAGGTTCATATTGGTGTCAACGTCCACGCCGCCGCAGGTGGAATAGACATAAGCAGCGCCCTTGATGCAGTAAATCTTGCCCTCGGTCTGACCGTGGACATCGCTCAGGGCAATGTCCATGCCCAGCTGCTGGGACAGGTCTTCCAGAGAATCGGCAACGATAACATCGCCGAAGGCCTTGCCCATCTCCATGATGTCATCCAGGTTGGAAACAGGAGTTCCCTCGGTGTAGGCACCGCCCTGACCGAAGAACATGGGCACATTGTAGGAAATCAGGCCGTTTTCCTTGATGGAGTCATACTCCTCCTGGTTAATCAGCACATAGTAGTTTGCGCCAGCTTCCCAGGCATTGAACGCCAGACCCAGGCCGTTGTAGTTGCCGTCAAAGCTCTGACCCTTGCTGTCAATCATCTGATAGTTCAGATCCAGCACCAGAGAGGTCAGCAGGCTCTTGTCATCGTTGGAGTAATCATCGGAGCGAATGATGTTGTCCAGAGCGGCAATGTGGTCTTCCACGGCCACATCGGGATTGTACAGCGCACCGCCCAGCTCCAGGCACTGAGAGATGCCGAAGCCATCGCACTGGGTCATGCCCTTGGTGTGCCACACGGAGCCGGTGTACTTGGTGGTCATTTCGGCATTGCCGATGTAGCCGCCGTCCGCCAGCACAACGCAGTCTGCATAAACGCGGTAAACGGTGCCATCATAGGCAACGGCCTCCACGCCCACAACCTTGCCGTCCTCTTTCAGCAGGCTGGTAGCCCGCAGCTCAGTCTTATAGTCGTTCTTCTCGTTGTAGGTCAGAGCCTTTGCCATGGCAGCATTGTAGGCATCGTCCTTGCTGCCGCCGTCCTTGCCGGAGTACATGGTCCACAGCTTCCAGCCGTGGGAATCGTAGAAGGAGAACATGGAGGGCAGGAACGCAAAGTCATAGTTGTCTGCCAGCCAGCCGAAGGTCTTGCCGGACTCGTCGATGAACAGCTTGACGATTTCGCCCTTGGCATCGTCCTCGCAGTATTCCATCCAGGCAGTGTACAGCTCATCGGGGTCAACGAAGTTCTCGCCGCCGTTGGCTTCCACCTGGGCAGCGGGGTTCACGCCCATAGGGCCGGCGGTGTTGGTGCCGTTGCCGCCAATCTTGGCAGCGGCTTCCATGCCGAACACGGTGCAGCCGTTCTCGGCAGCGCTCAGGAAGCTGGCAACGCCGGAGGAGCCCAGACCCACAACGGCAACATCATAATCCCGCAGCTCCACCACCTCAGTGGACTTCTCAACAGGGGTGTTCCAACCGGCGGAATTGCCGCCGTTGGCATCAATCACATTGCGCAGGATGGTCTTGGCTGCATTGCTGGACACGGTAGCGCCGCAGATGGCATCCACATCCAGGCTCTGAGCCTCGATGATGCGGGGGTACAGCTTTTCCTCCACGGTGGCGTAGATGTTGCTGTATTCATCCTCATTGTACTGCGTGGCAGAGCCGGCACAAACCGTCTCAATGGACACAATGGCGTTGTCCTTGAAGGTAACCGCCAGCTCCATCTCCTTCATAACACCGAAGGAAGGTGCCTTGCCGGTATAAGTACCGTCGGGGACATTGCCCTTGTCCACGCCGGTCTCACCGGCAGCCTCTGCCAGTGCAGCAGCCGCAGCCGTCTTGACGGCAGTGGAAGTAACGGTAGCACCGGTGACACCGTCCACATCTGCACTCTGGGCTTCCAGAATGGCATTTGCCACGGTTTCCAGGGCGGGGACTCCCAGGCCGGGGGTCTCGTCGGGTCCCTCTGCCTTCACAGCAGTAATGGCATTCTCGGAAACGGTCACCGTCACCGTAACGGTGCCGCCCATGCCCTTCGCCTCGGCAGTATAGGTGCCGGGGGTGTAGCTTCCGTCGGCAGCAGCCATGCCCAGAACAGACATCAGCATGGTGCAGACCAGCACGAAAGCAATCATAGATTTTTTCATGGTTGATTCCTCCTTATGGAATTTTCCCTCGAAATTTGTCAAATCGCGGGACAACTCAGTTTACAATATTTCAGAAATGTTGTCAACAGCAGGATTGTATTTTCCCGGTAAAACAGCGCATTTTTTGGCACTTTGATATAATTTTAGCAGAACGTTTGTGATGGAGAAATCGGGGCGCTTTGTGCTGCGGGCGGGCGACTGGTAGTCGCCCCCTACTAGAGCGTACAGGCTAAAGGTTTGCACCACTTGGCTTCCCCCGGGGGG
>URPI01000020.1 GCA_900549705.1 uncultured Eubacteriales bacterium | reverse complement strand
GTTCACCTGCTGGCGGATGGTTTCATCCACAATGGTGCGCGGATCGTTGGGGTCGCTTCCTGGATACCATTATGATTTATCAGTCCATGTCCGGCGATGCGGACTCCGGCACCTCCGCCTTTACCATGACCGGCGGCAGTCTGGCCAGCAAGAACGGCCATGTTTTCCACGTTACCAATACCCACGCCATCATCAGCCTGGAAAATGTGGTCATCTCCAACGAGGACAGCGAGGGTGTCCTGCTGTCCGTCTGCGACGATGGCTGGAACGGCGCTGAAAATAATGCAGAGCTGTTCGCCACCAGCCAGCAGCTGGAAGGATGCATCCTGGTGGGCAGCAACTCCAAATTCAGTCTGACCCTCACGGGCGGTTCCGGCTTTGTGGGCCGCATCTCCGGTGACATTCAGAACAGCAGCGGCACAGCCGTCTCCACCGCGGTTGGCGAAGTGTCCGTCACCCTGGACGACACCAGCACCTGGACACTGACCGCCGACACCCATATCACCAGCTTCACCGGCAGCGCCAGTCAGGTGATCTCCAATGGCTATCAGCTGTATGTGGACGGCATCGCCCTGACCGGCACAAAATAATTTTGCTTCTTTTCGTTCTTCTCCTTTCTTTGAATCCAGGCTCCGGTTTTCCGGGGTCTGGATTTCATTCTTTACAAATGCACCGGGTTGGGGCGGCTCGAAGCCGCCCGCTGCGGCGCAGCCGCAACATTCAACGAACCGCCCAGTTGCGTCAGCCTCGGGAGGCTAAGAGCCTCCCCTACCAAGCGTGGGCATGTGCGCCGCCCTATCATCATTTACAAATTAGCTACTCCTGCAATCGTCCTGCGGCGGCCATTTCCCTTGTTGCATAATCCGCCTGTTTCCTCTATAATAGAAGTAGTTTTTCAAGGGGGAGGGGAACGCAGCAATGCCCAAAGTCATCATTGTAGAGGATGAAGAAAGCCATTCTAAAGCATTGGTGCGGCTGTGCAGCAGGTATCAGCAGGAGCGCGGCGTGGAGCTGGACACCGCGGTGTATGACAACCCGGCGGTTTTTCTGCAAAAATATCACGGTGATGCGGACATGGTGCTTCTGGACATTCTCATGCCCCAGATGAACGGCATGGAGTGCGCCCGACGGCTGCGCAAACGGGATGAAAACGTGCTGCTGTGCTTTGTAACCAGCATGGCGCAGTATGCCATCCAGGGCTATGAGGTGGGTGCTGTGGACTTCATTTTGAAGCCGGTGAACTACGACGAATTTTCCCTGAAAATGGACAGAATGCTCCGCATTCTGCGCAAGCAGTCCTCCGCCACCGTCCTCGTCAGCACCCGCAGCGAGATGAAAAAGATTGACCTGCGGGATCTGGCCTATGTGGAGGTTTTCAACCACAGCCTCATCTACCACACCACCGGCAGCGATTTTGAAGCCTATGGCAAGCTGTCCAGTCTGGAGGAAGACCCGCGTTTTCACCGCTTCGTGCGCATTTCTCCCAGCCATCTGGTCAACTGCGCCATGATTACCTCCGTCCAGGACGATTCCCTGCTCTTGGACGACATCCGTCTGCCAATCTCCCGCCGGCGGCGGAAGGAGTGCATGGAAAAAATGGCGGCGATTTTCGGAGGGAGCTTTTTATGATGTGGTATATCAACTATTTTCATACCCAGATTCTGGTGATTGAGCTGCTGTTCTGCCTGCATCTGGAGAAGAAGTCCCATTTCTGGCTCCGGTTTGTGCCCGGTACCGCTCTGTATCTGGCGCTTCCCCTTGCGGTTCCCGGCGGATTTTTCAATCCGCACCTCGTGTTGGGCTGGTTTACCCTTGGGTTTCTGGCCATGTGTATGCTGTCCGGGCTGCTGCTCTGGTTCTGCTTCTGCATGAACGTCCGTCAGGTTGTTTTTTACTGCTGCGTTGCCCACACCTTTCAGCACATGATTCACTGCCTGTACCGGATGTTCTGCCTGGTCTTTTCCCCGCCCTTCTGGGTTGGACAGGGGATTCAATTTGGCCTGCTGATTGTCGCCTGCGTGCTGGTGTACCGGCTGCTGTCCCACCGGTTCCGCGGCAGCGAAACTGCGGATTTCGGGAATAATTACCTGCTGCTGTTTGCGTTGGTGTCCACCCTGACCATTTATGTTGTCAGCTATTGGACAACCTCCCAAGAGTGCGAAACCATCGGCATCCAGTTCTTTGATTTCTTCTCCTGCTTGCTGCTGGTGACCATTTTGTTGGACATCTTCCGCATTCGGCAGGCAGAACGGGAGCAGATGGTGATGGAGCGGCTGCTGCGCCAGGAGCAGGAGCAGCACATGGTCAGCCGCGCCACCATGGATGTTATCAACCGCAAATGCCACGACCTGCGCCACCAGATTACCGCCCTGCGGCACATGGACGATGCGGAAAAGGAAAAGAGCATCCGGGAGCTGGAGCACGCCGTGATGATTTATGACAGCTTTCCAAAATCCGGGAATAAGGAGCTGGACATCATTCTGGCAGAAAAGAGCTTGCTGGCCGAAAAGCAGCAGACCCGGGTGCAGTGCATCGTAGACGGGAGCAAGCTTTCGTTTTTGGCGCTGGATGATATGTATTCCCTGTTTGGCAACGCCCTGGACAACGCCATCGAAGCCACCAGTCGGGAGCCAAACGAAGCAAAGCGCATTGTCACCCTCCATGCCGCTGCCCGGGGCAATCTGTATTTCATTCACATAGAAAATCCTTGCGGGAAGCAGCCGCTGTTTATGGACGGCATTCCGGTCACCAGCAAGGCAGACACCGACTACCACGGCTACGGTATGCGCAGTATGCGCTACCTGTGCGAAAAATACGGCGGAGCACTGACTGCCGGCTGGGAAAACGGCATCTTTATTTTAGATATGCTGCTTCCGCTGCAGCCATCGTCTCGGCACCAGTGATTACCGCCCGCTGCTTTCTTTTGAGACTGCCATCATTTCGATTGGGCTATCGGCACTTCGCCGGTAGCCTTTTCTCGTCTTTTCCATTCTGATTGCGGTTATGTATGAACTTGGATTTCGGCCTGTTATGCAGCCTTCATCATACGGATTGCAGGGGAAAGACCGATTGGAAGCCTTCCCATGGCATACAGGGGAAGGTAAAAAAGCATACGCACGAGTGTCCTTGTAGGAAAAACACTTCCTTGCGCGGCAAAGAAAGTTTTTTGGTGGAAAGACACAAAAAAGAAATATAAATATTGGGTGGTATGCCAAAAAGTCGAAGCGATGTCATCCATATATTGACAAATTGTGAACTAGGGCGTATTCTATGAGGTGTACTGTATTAAATGGACGAGTACCGTTCCCCCGGGAAACGGCACATCAACAGGAAAGGAACGAGTATACTATGGGATTTATTGATAAACTGTTCGGTAAAAAGCTGGAGGGCATTTATGCGCCCGTTGCCGGTAAGGCTGTGGCAATTACCGAAGTACCCGATCCCACCTTTGCAGAGGGTATGCTGGGCAATGGCATTGCCATCGAGCCTGCCGAGGGCAAGGTGTATGCGCCCTGTGATGCAACGGTTGATATGATGTTTGATACCGGTCACGCTGTCAGCCTGGTTTCCGATACCGGCGTTGAGATTCTCATTCATGTGGGTCTGGAAACTGTGAGCCTGGCGGGCAAGCCGTTCACTGTTCATGTTCACAACGGCGACAAGGTCAAAAAAGGCCAGCTGCTGCTGGAGGTTGACCTGGAGGCAGTCAAGGCTGCCGGTCTGCCCACCATTACCCCGGTGCTGATTTGCAATACCGATGCCTATCCCACCTTCAAGACCCACGTTGGCAAGGAAGTGTCCAACGAAGATGTGGTCATTGAGCTGGGCAAGTAAGGAGCGCAAACAATGAAAATTGGTACTGGTCTTCCCGTCTTTCCCGGCGTGTCCATTGGCAAGGCTGTGGTTTACCGCAAGTCCCAGCAGACCGCTCCCGTTTCTTCCGGCGACCCCGCCGCAGAACAGGCAAAGTTTGATGCTGCCGTTGTCACCGCCCGCAATCAGCTGAGTGCCCTGTATGAAAAGGCGAAGGCAGAGCTGGGCGAAGAAAAGGCCGCCATTGTGGAAGTGCAGATGCTGATGCTGGATGACCTGGATTATCTGGACGGCGTGGCTGCTGTCATCGAGGGCGGCGCTGCTGCTGCCACGGCAGCACTGGAAACCGGCGAGGAGTTCGCCGCCGTGTTTGCTGCCATGGACGACGCATATATGAATGCCCGTTCTGCCGACATCCGGGATATGTCCCACCGTATTTATGACATCCTCTGCGGCAACACCGGCTTCCAGCTGCCCGACGGCGAATTTTTGCTGGTTGCCGAGGATTTGGCTCCCTCCGAGACCATCCAGCTGCCCAGAGAGCGGATTTTGGCCTTTGTGACCCGTCAAGGTTCCTCCTCCAGCCATACCGCCATTCTGGCGCGCACCCTGAACATTCCCTCTCTGGTTCAGTCCGACATCGCGCTAGAGGATGCAGAGGGCTGCACCGTTCTGGCGGTGGACGGCTTTACCGGCAACTGGTATATGGACCCGGACGATGAGACCATGGCCATGCTGAAAGCCAAGCAGGCGGAAGCCGCTGCCGGTCGGGCTGCTCTGGAAGCCTACCGGGGCAAGGAGAGCGTTACAAAGTCCGGCAAGAAGATTATCCTGGCTGCCAACATTGGCTGCCCCGAGGATGCCGAGGCGGCGCTGGCTGCCGACTGTGAAGGCGTTGGCCTGATGCGCAGCGAGTTCCTCTATCTGGGACGGGACAGCCTGCCCACCGAGGATGAGCTGTTTGAAGCTTATAAAAAGGTTGCTCAAACCATGGGCGACCGCCCTGTGGTCATTCGTACCCTGGACATCGGTGCGGACAAGCAGGTGGACTATATGGGGCTTGAGAAGGAAGAAAACCCGGCGCTGGGTCTGCGGGGTCTGCGCATCTGCCTGACCCGGGAGGAAATTTTCCGTCCCCAGCTGCGTGCCATTCTCCGGGCCTCTGCCTACGGCAACCTCATGGTGATGTTCCCCATGGTGGCTTCCGTGTGGGAGCTGAAGGAAGCCAAGGCGCTGTGCACCCAGCTGCGTCAGGAGCTGACCGCAGAAGGCATCGAGACCAAGGATGTTCCCATTGGTGTGATGGTGGAAACCCCCGCCGCTGCCGTGCTGGCGCAGGAGCTGGCAAAGGAGGCTGCCTTCTTCTCCGTTGGTACCAACTACCTGACCCAGTACACCCTGGCGGTAGACCGCCAGAATGCCAACCTGGGCAGGTTCTATGACCCCTACCACCCCGCCCTCATGGCGCTGCTGGCTCACATCGCAAAGTCCGCCAACGAGGCTGGCATCTGGGCCGGTATTTGCGGCGAGCTGGGTGCTGACCCCAAGATGACCGAAACGTTCATCGAGATGGGCTACAAGGAGCTGTCCATGGCTGCCGGTCGGATTCTGGAAATCAGAAAGATTGTCTGCCAGTCGGAGCAGTAAGCCCCGGCCTGACAATAGATTACCCCAAAGCACGAAAGTGAGGAAATAAGAAATGAAAGAATTCAAGCACGTGATTACCGATCCCATGGGAATGCACGCTCGCCCCGCCGCCATGCTGGTGAAGGCCGTTGCTCCCTTTGCTTCCAAGGTTACCGTGACCGCCCCCACCGGCACTGCCGATGCCCGCCGCCTGATGGCGCTGATGAAGCTGGCTGCCAAGCAGGGCATGGAGCTGACCGTCACCGTTGAGGGTGATGACGAGGAGACCGCCGCTGCGGAGCTCCAGGCGTTCCTGAGTGCAAACCTGTAAGCTGTATTTCGTCCCTGTTAGCCGTCGTGGGCCGGCGGCCTTTATATATGCAAAAAGGGAAAAGACAAAAATTGGAGGGAATTATCTATGATGAAATATCTGCAGAAGCTGGGTAAAGCAATGATGCTGCCCGTTGCTGCACTGCCCATCTGCGGCATCCTGATGGGTCTGGGCTACGCCTTTGCTCCCGGTGTTATGGGCGTTCCCGATGCACCTACTTCCGGCGCACTGTACACCATCGGTTTCTTCCTGATCAAGGCCGGCGCTGCCCTGATCGACAACATGGCCATCCTGTTCGCCATCGGCGTTGCCGTTGGCCTGGCAAAAGAAAATGACGGCACTGCCGGTCTGGCTGGTATGGTCTCCTACCTGATGATCACCACCCTGCTGGCTCCCAGCACCGTTTCCGCCATTGCTCCCAATATGATCGCTTCCGAGGTCAACCAGGTTGCTTTCGCCAAGATCGGCGGCAACGCTTTCATTGGTATCCTGGCCGGTATCATCGGCGGCATCTGCTACAACAAATTCAGGAGCACCAAGCTGCCTGACTTCCTGGCATTCTTCAGCGGCAAGCGCTCCGTTGCCATTGTCACCGCTCTGGTTTCCATCGTCGTCTCCGCCATCCTGCTGTTCGTATGGCCCATCATCTTCAGCGGCCTGGTTGCTCTGGGCAACGGCATCACCAAGCTGGGCGCTGTTGGCGCTGGCATCTACGCCTTCCTGAACCGTCTGCTGATCCCCACCGGTCTGCATCACGCTCTGAACAACGTGTTCTGGTTCGACACCATCGGCCTGGGCGACCTGACCGCTTACTGGGGTGCTCTGACTGAGGGCGGCGTTATGGCCAACGGCAACCCCGTCAACTGGTCCGTGGGCATGTACATGGCCGGCTTCTTCCCCTGCATGATGTTCGGTATCCCCGGCGCTGCTCTGGCCATGATCCAGACCGCTAAGAGCAACAAGCGCAAGGTTGCCATCGGCATCGTTGGCTCCGCCGCTATCTGCGCCTTCATCTGCGGCGTTACCGAGCCCTTCGAGTTCGCATTCATGTTCCTGGCATTCCCCCTGTATGTTGTCTATGCTGCTCTGTACGGCATCTTCACCACCATCACTGTTGCTCTGGGCTTCCGTGCAGGCTTCTGCTTCTCCGCCGGTGCTACCGACCTGATCTTCTCCGCTTCCCTGCCCGCAGCTGCCAAGACTTGGCTGATTCTGCCCCTGGGCGCTGCTGCTTTCATCGTCTTCTACCTGGTGTTCAAGTTCGCCATTGTGAAGTGGAACCTGAAGACCCCTGGCCGTGAAGATGACCAGGAGAACGAGATGAACATCGAGCTGGCTAATGATGACTACACCACCATGGCTCAGATCATTCTGGAAGGCCTGGGCGGCAAGGACAACATTACCTCCATCGACCACTGCATCACTCGTCTGAGACTGGAAGTCAAGGATCGCCTGCTGGTTGACGAGAAGAAGATCAAGTCCTCCGGCGCTTCCGGCGTTATCCGTCCGGGCAAGACTGCTGTTCAGGTGGTTATCGGACCCAAGGTTCAGTTCGTCTACGAGGAGTTCAAGAAGATCGCAAAGTAAGGCGATTGGAGCGGCTGCGGCCCACGCAGCTGTCTGACTCCGTCCCCTCGCAAGAGGGATAAGACGATTTCCAAATGCAATCCCCCATATGAAGGTCTCACCGGCCTGCATATGGGGGATTCTTCTTTTTTTAATGCCGCTGCGGGGATTGTACGGATACGTTAGTGCCCTGACCCGCCCGGTGACATACCGCTCAAAAACCGAAGGTGCGGCAATGCCGCTACGGGGCTTGTACGGATTCATTGGTACTCTGACCCGCCCGGTGACATACCGCTCAGAAACCGTGGGGGTGGCTGAGGGAGTCGTCAGGCTTTCAATAGAGCCAGCACTGCCTCCTACAGACGTTCTGGCCATCGTAATTGTGTACAAATTATGACCGTTCATATTTGTGCAGTATGCCGCATTCTTTAGCGGCAGTGCCCCGCGAAACTCAGTCACCTTGACCAACTGCGACATTATTTCGACCAGTTACGAAGTAAATCTTTCAATTATATTTGTGTCGGATTACAATATCCTTGAAATCAGATGGGGCAACCCGTCAAATGAGGAGGAGATATTTTGAAAAACACAAAACTGTGGTCGGGTCTGACCTCCGTCTTTGCAGTCCTTCTGGTGATTGCAATGCTCGGAAACACCCTGGCAGCCGCCAATGCGAGCTACATCAACAGCGCCCTTGGCATCAGCACGGCACGGGTGGTTGAAACCGACAGCACTGCCACCGATACCACCTATTACAAAAGCCAGTTCGGCGCATTTGACGATGCCGAAGCCCAGGCAAAGGCCATTGCCGCCGCCCTGGAGCAAAACGTAAACGAGATGCGCGAGGGTGCAGCGTTGCTGCTGAACAAGGACGGCGCACTGCCCCTTTCCAGCGAAACGCACATTTCCGTCTTTGGTCACGGTGCCGTTGACCCCGCCTATCAGGGCTCCTCTGCCGGCACAAAGGTGAAAAACGGTGACCTCAATTCCATCGACCTGAAAACCGCATTGGAAGCACAGGGCTTCAAGGTAAACGAGGCTCTGTGGAGCGGACTGCAAAATGGAACCGCCGCCCGGGGCGAATTGAAGCAGTCGTTTGGCGGCATGGCCATTGCCGTCACCGGCTCCGCTGCCGGAACGGAAGAAAACAAGGCCTTCTACGAGCAGTATGTCGATAGCTTCCAGAAATACAACGATGCCGCCGTGGTGGTATTCACCCGGGAGGGAGCGGAAGGTACTGACCTCATGATGCAGGATGTGGACGATGAAGGCGGTGTGTCCGGCAGCATCAGCAGTCTTGCCCTGCACAAAAACGAGCGGGATTTGCTGGAACTGGTGCGTGCCAACTTTGACAAGGTAATCGTCCTGCTGAACAGCCCTTATCAGATGGAGGTTCATGAAATCAAGGACTATGCCGATGCCATTTTGTTCATTGGCTATCCCGGTCACCAGGGCTTCGCCGGCGTGGCCGAGATTCTGAAGGGCGTGGTCAATCCCTCCGGAAAGATTGTGGATACCTATGCAACCAGCTCCCTGTCCGCTCCTGCCGTGGTCAACTCCGGTACGCAAACGCCGAAGTTTTCCAATGTTGACGAAATCAACAGCACCATCGGGGCAGACGAGCGCGCCGAATATATCTCCTTCCAGGCAGAAAATATTTACATCGGCTACCGCTACTATGAAACCCGTTACGCCGACTGCGTGATGGACAAGGGCGGCGCTTCCAGCCCCGTGGGCGCTCTGGCCGGTGCCAGCGCCTGGAACTATGCCGATGAAGTGCAGTACCCCTTCGGCTATGGTCTGAGCTATACCACCTTCCAGCAGAAGCTGGACAGTGTAAAGGTGGAAGACGACCAAATCACCGCCACGGTGACCGTCACCAACACCGGTGACGTTGCCGGTAAGAGCGTGGTGCAGCTATACGCCCAGACCCCCTATGGCGCTTATGAGACGGAGCACAAGGTTGAAAAATCCGCCATTGCCATTGTGGGCTATGGCAAGACCGGTCTGCTGGCTCCCGGTGCTTCCGAGACTGTTACCGTTACCGTTGACAAGTATTTGCTTGCCAGCTACGACACCACCGCCAATGACGGAGAGGGCGGCTACATTCTCTCCGAGGGAAGCTACTATTTGGCGATTGGCGATGATGCCCACGATGCACTGAACAATGTGCTGGCAGCCCAGGGCTACACCACGGACAACGGCATGACCGCTGCCGGTGACAGCGCTAAGAGCTACCAGTGGAAGGAAAGCTTCGACAGCGACAAATACCGCACCGGTGCAAACGGCGTGGCTGTTACCAACCAGTTTGCCGACTGTGACCTGAACTACTGGGTGCCCGGCGCAGGCACCTACCTGACCCGCAGCGATTGGGCAGGCACCTATCCCGTCCGGCAGACCACCGTGGACGCGACCGCCGAAATGATGGACATTCTGGATGGTGAATGGTATGAAAAGCCGGAGGATGCCCCCAGCTTCCAGGAGGTTGCCGCACAATTCGGCGTGGACAGCGGCCTGAATCTGGCAACCATGAAGGACATTCCTCTGTCCGATGCCGAAACCTGGGAAACCTTCATCCACCAGCTGAAGGTGGAAGACCTTCCCAACGCCACCGCCGAGAGCTTCTCCTGCCCTGCCGTGGGCAATCTGTCCCCCTCCTTCGGCGTGGGTGATGGCTGCGATTCCGTCGGCGGCAAGTATCCCATTCCCGTTACTGTGGACGGCGCAGAGGTGACCGTTCCCACCTCCCGCTACTGCTCCAATGTGGTGCTCACCGGCACCTTCAATGATGAACTCATCGCAAACCGGGGCACCATGATGGGCGAGGACGGTATGTGGTCCAAGTTCATGATTAACTACAACCTGGGCAACGACCTGCACCGCACCCCCTTTGGCGGTCGTAACTTCGAGTATATGTCCGAGTGCCCCACCATGAACTATCTTGCCGGTGCCGTTGAGGTGGAGGCCATGGAAAAAACCGGCTCCCATGCCGCCCCCAAGCACTTTGTGGGCAACGACCAGGAATTTTACCGGGATGGCGTGTGCTGCTTCTTCAACGAGCAGGCCTTCCGGGAAGGCAATCTCCGCGCCTTTGAAGGCTCTGTGCGGGTTGCAAATGCCGGCGGCATCATGCAGTCCTTCTCTCGGGTGGGTCTCAAGTGGAACTCCTCCAGCTATGCCCTGAATACCCAGGTGCTGCGCAACGAATGGGGCTGGCAAGGTGCCATTGACACCGATGCAGCGCCTTGCTTCGGCGAGTACGTTGACGGCGGCTTCCGCAACCATGCAGCCGAGGTCTTGGCAGCCGGTACGCAGGAATGGTGCCTGGATGGTGTTGCCGGTCATGGCAACTGGGTGCTGGACAAGGCACGGGAAACCGATGACGGATACCTGCTGAACCTGCTCAAAGAGGCTGCCATCAGCTGGGAATATGCCATCAGCCGCTCCGTCATTGCCAATGGCTACAGCTCCACCGCTGTGGTTGAGCATCTCACCCCCTGGTGGCAGACTGCCATCACCGCCGTGCAGACCGCCTCCGCCGTGCTGGCCGCCGGATGCTTTGTGATGCTGCTGGTGTCAAAAACCAAGAAGAAGGAAAACTGAGGAGGGAGAAAGTACCATGAAAAAAATGACTGTTGGAAAGTGCCTTTCGGCAATCACCTGCATTCTGGGCGTTATCAGCTTCATCCTGCTGGCCGTTTACGGCTCCAAGGGCGGCATCGTCCAAACCACTGTTTATGTGGCGCTGGCCGCCGCAATCATCTGTGAGGCTGCCGCATTTCCGGGCGAAAAGAGTTTTACGGATTTTACCGGGATTGCCGCCTCCGTGGCGCTGGCTTTTGTGACCATGCAGGTCTTCTCTGACGGAATCTGGAACATTGCCGAAGCAATGAGCGGAATCCGCATGGTGGGTCTGCCCGAGCTGGCCGGTACAAACTATCTGCTGGCCGCCCTGGGCGTGGTGTCTATCACCACCTCCATCGTGGCAAACTTCCTGAAAAAGTAATCGGGAACACCTTGGGGCAGCAGTCCATCCCGGCTGCTGCCCCACAATGCTGCTTGTCAGCTCCCAAGATTTTGATGTAAATGAACAACACAGAAAATCCTGAAAGGATATGCCGCTTTTACAGTATGTTATGCCAAAAGCGTGTTATATTCTTTATTCTATGATATAATTTCCTCATCCAAAAGGAGGGTGAACATGAAATCTGTTTCGTTTAATCTTGGCTGGTATGTCCGCCATGTGGAAGACACCGGGCTGGGTACTCCCGTCACCCTGCCCCACGATGCCATGCTCTCGGAGCCGCGCACGGCTCTTGCCGAAGGCGGACTGAATGTCAGCTGGTTTGAGGGGCGGGACTATGTCTATACAAAAAAATGGGATGTGACCCCGGAGCAGCTTGCCCGGCACAATGTGCTGGAATTTGAGGGTGTATACCGCAAGGCGGAGGTATTTGTGAACGGCAAAAAGGCCGCCTTCCGCCCCTACGGCTACACTAATTTTTATGTGGAGCTGGACGGCCTTCTCCATGCCGGGGAAAACACCGTTGAGGTCATTGCCCGCAATGCCGACCAGCCCAATTCCCGCTGGTACTCCGGCGCTGGCATCTATCGCCCGGTGAAGCTGTGGAGTTCCCCCAAGAAGTACATTTCCCTCAACGGTGTCAAAATCCGCACCGTCTCCATCTCCCCGGCGGTCATTGAGGTGACGGTGAAAACCTCCGTCCCCGGTGATGTTCAGGTGGAAATCCTGGATGGGGGCAGGCCGGTTGCTTCTGCCTCCGGCAGCGGCAGCTTCCAAATAGAAATTCCGGGCGGCAAGCTGTGGAGCGTGGAGCAACCCAATCTCTACACCGCCCGTGTTACCTTTGGGGAAGATGTGGACGAAGAAACCTTCGGCATCCGCTCCCTGACCTGGGGCAATGATGGTCTGAAACTGAACGGAGAGAGAATCATCCTCCGGGGTGCCTGCATCCACCATGATAATGGTTTATTAGGTGCTGCCTGCCATCCCGATGCGGTGGAACGGCGGCTGCGGATTCTCAAGGAAAACGGCTACAATGCCATCCGCTCCGCCCACAATCCCTGCTCCAAGGCCGCCCTGGAGATTTGCGACCGCATGGGAATGCTGGTGATGGATGAGTACATCGACCACTGGTATATCCACAAGACCAAGTATGACTATGTGGAATTCTTTGACCGGTTCTGGAAGCAGGACATGACCGACATGGTGGACAAGGACTACAATCACCCCTGTGTGATTCTCTACTCCACCGGCAACGAGGTGGCAGAAACCGCCCAGCCCCGGGGCATTGCGCTGGCAAAGGAAATGACCCAGCTGCTCCACAGCCTGGACAGCACCCGCCCGGTGACCTGCGGCATCAATATTTTCTTCAATTTCCTCAACTCCATCGGCTTCGGGCAGTATTCCGACGAAAAGGCAGAAAAGGAAGCCGCCAAGGCTGCCAAGGCCAAGGCGGCGGGCAAAAAAGCAAAGGAAACATCCACCGGCTCCAAATTCTTCAATGACATGGCGGGCATTATGGGCGCTGATTTCATGAAGCTGGGTGCCACCCTCCACGGCAGCGATGTCACCACCCGTAAGGCTTTTGCCAACATGGACATTGCCGGGTATAACTACGGTGAAAAACGCTACAAAAAGGATTTGAAAAAATATCCCGACCGGCTGATTCTGGGCAGCGAAACCTTCTGCTCCGATGCCTATCGGTTCTGGGAGCTGGCAAAGGACAACCCCCGGCTCATCGGTGACTTTGTGTGGTCGGGCTTTGACTATCTGGGCGAAGTCATGGTGGGCAGCTGGGAGTTTGCGGAGTATGCCAAGAACTTTGAAGCTGGGCTGGGGTGGATGACTGCCGGCAGCGGGCGCATTGACCTGACGGGCAAGCCGCTGGGTGAGGCGCTGTATACCCGCGTGGCATTTGAGCAGGCGCAGGGTCCCTTCCTCGCGGTGCGCCCCCTGTGCCATGACAGCAAGCGCCATTCCCCCTCTGCCTGGAAGATGACCAATGCCATGCCCAGCTGGTCCTGGCAGGGCTGCGAGGGAAAGAAGGCCCATGTGGAGGTGTATGCCCGGGCGGCACAGGTGGAGCTGCTGCTGAACGGCAAGTCCGTGGGAAAGCAGTCCATGAAGAATAACTGCCTGTTTACCTTCCGTGTCCCCTATGAAAACGGCACTTTGGAGGCCGTGGCATACGACGCTTCCGGGAAGGAAATGGGGCGCTGCGCCCTGAAAACCGCAGAAGCGGAAACCGTGCTTCAGGCCGTGCCGGAGGAAACCCAGGTGAAGCCCGGGCATCTGTGCTTCATCCGGCTGCAATACGCCGATGCCCAGGGCATTGTCAAGCCCGCAGAGCGGGGGCTGCTGGACGTGACCGTAGAGGGCGGCAAGCTAATGGGGCTGGGTTCCGCCTGCCCCTTCTATGAACTGGATTATACCGGCTCCCAAGCCGACACCTACTACGGCGAGGCACTGGCCATTGTGGAGGCCGGAAGTGAGGGAACCGTGACCCTGACCGCCACCGACGGCAAGCTGACGGCAAGCACCAGCATTTCCATTGTCAACTAAATTTTATCATTGAGTCCTAATAAACGCCCCCGTTTCTGGCAGAAACGGGGGCGCTGTTGCGGCACTTTCGCCGCTTATTTCTCCTCCTGGACGGGGAATGCAGAAATCACCGGCTTGCCGTCCCGGTCAAGCAAGGGTGTCAGACCGCCGGAATAGCCCGAAGCATGATAAAAATAGTTCACGCCGGTCTTGGTGTCCACCCAGATTTCCGAAACATTCATCATGCCGTCTGAATAAACCTTTACAAATCTCTTTTCCATTCTGAAATTCTCCTTATCCGTTGCAATCAATCAAAACAAATTTGCATTTTTCACAAACCCAGGCTCCGGTGCGGTCGTTGGTGATGCCATTGCTCACCGGAATGCGGATGCCGCCGTTTTTCAGTGCATCCCCCTTGGTGAAGAAAATTCTTATCCTCGTCTCATCGTATGCTTCCGGTGCCCGGGGTCATGCGCTTCCCGCATCTGGGGCACAGATAGTCCCCTTTTCGCTCCATTATAGGTACTCCTTTTGAAACTGCCGCCCGAAAACCGGGCGGCTATTTGCTTCCTGCCAATCCAATTCGGCACACACTGTGTGCCGAATGCGGTATTTCAATTCAGGACACAGTGTGTCTCAAATTGAAATCAGCATGTTATGCAAAAGGGCATCCCCGATACTGTCACGGGGATGCCCTTTCAAGGCTATCTTGCAAGCACCCTCGAAATGAACGGCAGAACGGTTATCTACACCTGTTTACTGCTTGGTGCCCTCTACGATGCCGTTGGCAAGACCCACCAGACCCTGCATTTCGCTGGGAATGATAATCTTGGTGGCCTGACCGTCGGCAACCTTCTGCATGGCCTCAATGGCCTTGAGCCGCAGCACGCTGTCGGAGGGTGCCTTTTCGTTCAGCATTTCCAGAGAGTCGGCCAATGCCTGCTGCACGGAGCGGATGGCCTGGGCTTCACCGTCAGCCTTGAGGATGGCAGCCTGCTTCTCTGCCTCAGCCTTGAGGATTGCCGCTTCCTTTTCGGCGGAAGCCCGCAAAATGGCGGATTCCTTTTCGCCCTCGGCAATCAGGATGGCGGACTTCTTCTGACCCTCTGCCTGCAAGATGCTCTGGCGGCGGTCACGCTCGGCCTTCATCTGCTTTTCCATGGAATTCTGGATGTCGGCGGGGGGCAGAATGTTTTTCAGCTCCACCCGGTTGACCTTGATGCCCCAGGGGTCGGTGGCTTCGTCCAGAATGGAGCGCATCTTGGTGTTGACCACATCACGGGAAGTCAGGGTCTGGTCCAGCTCCAAATCACCGATGATGTTTCGCAGGGTGGTGGCAGTCAGGGTTTCCATGGCCATCATGGGCTGCTCCACGCCATAGCAGTAGAGCTTGGGGTCGGTAATCTGGAAATACACCACGGTGTCAATCTGCATGGTGACGTTATCCTTGGTGATAACGGGCTGCGGGGGATAGTCCAGCACCTGCTCCTTCAGGCTCACCTTTCGGGCAATCCGGTCCACAAAGGGGAGCTTGAAGTGCATCCCCACGCCCCACACGCTCTGGAACACGCCCAGGCGCTCGATGACGTAGGCACGGGACTGCTGCACCACATGAATGTTGGGAATAACCAGCAGGAAAACCACCGCGAGAATCGCAATCAATACATACATTGTTTTTTACCTCCTAAAATATGTTTATTGTTTACAGGCAACCTCTGCCGGGGAGACAAAGACCTTAACGCCCTCAATGCGCTCCACCTTCACGAGCGTTCCCACCGGAATCCCCGCGCCGGATGTACTCCGGGCTGCCCAAGTGATGCCGCCCAGCTTGACCCGGCCGGTGTAGCTGAGATTGTCGATGGCCTCGGTGACATAGCCCTCGGCACCAATCACGCTGTCCACATTGGTTTTCGTGGTGGTGAGCTTGCTGCGCACCCGCTTCCACAGCAGCGCCAGCAGCACCAGGGAAACCACCAGGAACACCGTTATCTGGAGCCACATTTCCGCCCCCAGGACACAAGATACCAGGGCTGCCAATGCACCCAGCGCGAACCAGATGCTCACCAGCGCCACCGTCCCTGCTTCCACAATCAGAAACACCACGAACAGCGCCAGCCATAGGAAAATCGGCGAACCGAACATTGTTTCCACCTCCTGTTTTCTTTGATGAAATGATAATATCACATGGTCACGTGATTGTCAATAGTAATTTTAAGATTATTTTTGGAATATGGCGGCAGTGCCGCCGGACAGTGACGCACGAAGGCTGTACCGATACGCAGGTTCCCTGACCCGCCCGGTTCGTTACCACTCAAAAACCGCTTTGCATACGCCAACCGTAGGGGCGGATAGCATCCGCCCGCAACCCCTGATTTTAGGAAGCACCCGGATGGATGGTACAACCCACTGTAGGGGTCGACTAGCAGTCGACCCGGCGAAAAGGCACCACGAAGGGTGCTTTTCGCTACGGGCGGCTGGTAGCCGCCCCTACAACTGCGGCGGCAAAGCCGCCGACGGGTCGACTACTAGTCGACCCCTACAGAGCGCTGCAATATTTTTTCCCCTTGTTTTTATTGTGTGAATGGAGTATACTGTTATTTAAACGCAAATTTTGAAAAAACTGCAACCATGCAGAAAATCAATTGGAGGAATACCATGTTATTGACCATCGCGCTGGTGCTTTCGCTTTTGATTGCACTGGGAATCAGCTTTTGGACGGTGGGCGTACCCTGTCTTGCGTGGCTGTGGGTGCTGCCCCTTTCCTTTGTGGGCAGCTTTGTGCTCATGGTGGTGCTGGCAGTTCTGTTTTTATGGCTCATCACCCGCCGCATTGACACGTCCGTCCCGCAGGAGCATGACGACCCCTTTTTCCGAAAAGTAACCTATTTGTACGTTGAGGCCATTGATTCCATCCTGCGGATGAAGGTACACACCCAGGGATTGGAGAAAACCCCCACACAGGGGCGCTTCCTGCTGGTGTGCAACCACCTGTCCCATCTGGATCCGGTGGTGCTGTACAACTATTTCCAGCAGAGTCAGCTGGCCTTCATTTCCAAAAAGGAAAATGACGATATGTTCATCATCGGCAAGCTGATGCACAAGCTCATGGCGCAGCTGATTAACCGGGAAAATGACCGGGAGGCGCTGAAAACCATCCTCAAGTGCATCCAGCTGCTCAAGGAGGACGAGGTGTCCATTGCCGTGTTCCCCGAGGGCTACATCAGCAAAAGTCACCACCTGCTGCATTTCCGCAGCGGTGCGCTGAAAATTGCCACCAAGGCCAAGGTGCCCATTGTGGTATGCACCCTTCAGGGGACGGATCAGGTGAAGGTCAACATCAAGCACCTGCATTCCACGCCCATTGAGCTGCATCTGCTGGATGTCATCACCCCCGAGCAGATGGAGGGACGCACCGCCACTGACATCGGTGAACAGATTTACCAAATGATGTCAGCAGACCTGGGGTCGGATTATGCACCTACAGAAACAGAAAATCCTTGATTTATATGGATTTTTAACGTATAATGGCAGAGCTATGTAACTTTTACCGCGGCGGCACAAGCCGCCCGTCCATACACGACACGAACGCAGGAGGATATGAAATGAAGAACAGCGAAAAAACACTGGATATGATTGTGAATCTCTGCAAGAACCGTGGCTATGTCTATGCCGGTTCCGAGATTTACGGCGGTCTTGCCAACGCCTGGGACTACGGCCCTCTGGGTGTGGAATTCAAGAACAACGTGAAAAAGGCATGGCTGAAAAAGTTCGTCCAGGAATCCGAGTATAACGTGGGTCTGGATGCCGCCATTCTCATGAACCCCACCACCTGGGTCACCACCGGTCATGTGGGCAATTTCTCCGACCCTCTGGTGGACTGCAAGGGCTGCGGCTCCCGTCAGCGCGCCGACAAGCTGATTGAGGCCTGCGAGGCCGGTAAGGCTGTCAACGTGGATGCCATGAGCTTTGAGGAGATGGACGCTTTCGTTGCTTCCCACGAGGAAGTGGTCTGCCCCAACTGCGGCAAGCACAACTTCACCCCCATCCGCAAGTTTAACCTGATGTTCAAGACCCAGATTGGCGTGACCGAGGACTCCTCCTCCACGGTGTATCTGCGTCCCGAAACCGCACAGGGCATCTTCGTCAACTTCGCCAACATCCAGCGCACCACCCGCCGCAAGCTGCCCTTCGGCGTTTGCCAGGTGGGCAAGGCCTTCCGCAACGAGATCACCCCGGGCAACTTCACCTTCCGTACCCGGGAATTTGAGCAGATGGAGTGCGAGTTCTTCTGCCAGCCGGGCAGCGACCTGGAATGGTTTGCCTACTGGAAGGACTTCTGCAAGAACTGGCTGTTGAGCCTGGGCATCAAGGAGGACAGCCTGCGTCTGCGTGACCATGAGCCTGCCGAGCTGGCCTTCTACTCCCGCGCCACCACCGACATTGAGTATCAGTTCCCCTTCGGCAGCGGCTGGGGTGAGCTGTGGGGCATTGCCGACCGCACCAACTATGACCTGGGCCGCCACCAGGAGGCCAGCGGCAAGAGCCTGGAATACTTCGACCAAGAGAAGAACGAGCACTATATCCCCTATGTCATCGAGCCGAGCCTGGGCTGCGACCGCGTGGCGCTGGCCTTCCTGTGCGAAGCTTACGACGAGGAAGTTGTGGGTCAGGACAAGAAGGGCAACCCCGACATCCGCACCGTGCTGCACCTGCACCCCGCTCTGGCTCCCTTCAAGGCTGCCGTGCTGCCCCTGTCCAAGAAGCTCAGCCCCAAGGCCGAGGAAATCTACAAGAGCCTACAGCATGACTTCATGGTGGACTTCGACGATGCCGGCTCCATCGGCAAGCGTTACCGCCGGGAGGATGAAATCGGCACCCCCCTGTGCATCACCGTGGACTTCCAGACCATTGGCGACGAGAACACCCCTGCCGACAACTGCGTCACCGTCCGTGACCGTGACACCATGGAGCAGGTGCGTATTCCCATCAGCGAGCTGAAGGAATACATCGCCAAGAAGTGCGATTTCTGATTTTCCTGAGTTGCAATAAACCCGTGACCGAAAGGCCACGGGTTTTCTCTTTCCATTTCTTCGTCAGCCGCTTTGGCGCAGGTTCAGCGTCCAGGGAATCGTTCTGGATGCAGCAGGCTTTCCGGTGGTCATCTGCTCTGCCAGCATATTCACCGCCGTGGCAGCCAGAGAATTGCACAGCTCCAGGCCGACGATGGTGGAATCCTTTGCCCCGCTCTCAAAGCTAACCAGTGCAAGCTCCTCCTGATGCTGGTGCAGGTAACGCTGCACCCGGGATGCTACCGCATCGTCAAAGCAGACCACCGCCGTGCTGTCGCCCCGGTATTCCCGCAAAAAGCGCTGCATTGACCGATTATCTCCATCCATCAGGCGGCACAGTTCTGCACCGGAATACCACATACAGTTTTCCGGTCGGAACAAAATTCCGGCCTTCTCTGCCCCCTGGGCAAGACCGTGAAATCGTTGGATGCCCTTGGAGTCATCCCATTTCAGAATGGCTGCAATTCTGCGGTGTCCCACCCCTGCCAAATAGGATGCAAGCAAACATCCGCCCTCTGCCTCGTCCCCGGAAACGCAAGGGCTCAGGCTGTCGTAGCGGCCACCCAAATAGACAAGGGGTACACCGCCGGCACGCAGCGCTTGCAGCAGCTCTTGATTTGGGCTGCCCATCACATCCTCAATTGGCTCCACAATCACCCCGACCGGGCGATGCTGAAGCAGCGCTTGCAGGTGCTTACGCTCCTCCTCGTGGCTTCCGTGGGTTTCCAGACACACCAGGCTGCATCCCACCGCGTCCGCCGCCTCTCTCGCTTTTCGCACCAAGTCGGCAGCCCTTGCTGTCTCCTGTTCCTTCAGAAGCATCACCATCTGGCGGCTGGACTTATGAGGCAGCCTGATGGGATAGGATCCGCTGCCCTGCCGCCGCACAATCAGCCCCTTTTCCTGCAAAACGCTCAGGGCAGACCGAACCGTCTGACGGCTGCATCCATACTGCTGGCACAGCTCTACCTCTGTGGGCAGCTTCCCGCCGCCCTTGCCGGAGAGCAGCATCACTTCCAGCTCCTTCGCAATCAATTGATACTTTACAGCCATGGGCATCCGCTCCAATCCTATGTAAAAGAATTTCGCGCAGACCGGTTTTCTCCGCCTGCATTGGGTGGATTTCGTCGGAACCAATTGCATTCCGACATTCCGTTGCGCCTATCATATGCGATTCCACCGTTAAAAGTCAATGGTATTGTTGGCCGAAAATTTGTATTGTATTTTGTCTGTTTTTTCCAAATTTGTATTCATTCAACATTTTCGGTTTCTCCGTTGGAGATTTTCTGTTTTTTCATCTCTGCATTTACAAAATGCGTTCATTTTATTTCATCGTCTGCTCCAGTTCCGTCAGGTTTTCCGGCGTGTCAATGTCCCATAGTTCCCGTTTGTCTGCCACCGGCAGGGTTCGGACGCTTTCTCCGTGGCCAGCTGCCACCACGCCGCCGCCCTTTCCCTGGGGGAGATGCTTTAATTCATCAAAATAGTCCCGGGAAAACAATATCGGCGCACCGGGTGTTCCCCGAAAGCAGGGTCGCCAGATGCGTCCCCGGCTGTTTTGGCCGCACAGCAGCAGGGATTCCACCGTTTGCCGAGACAGCAGCGGTTGGTCGGCGGGGCAGAACAGGCACTGGGACACGTTTCCCACCGCTTCCAGCCCCAGCCGCACCGTATCATTGCGCCCCGGATAATCGTGAACCACCGTCTCCGCCCCCAGAGCGGCGCAAAATGCTGCCGCTTCCCGGCTTCGGGTTACCACCACCCGCCGGGAAAACAACCCCTCCGTGGCGCTCAGCGCCCAATATAGCAGCGGCTTTCCCAGAAACGGCACCATCAGCTTGCTGCCGCCGAAGCGTCTGCCCAGCCCCGATGCCATCATCACACATCCGGCGCTGCCATAGGGATTATCCAAATCCACCGAGAACACATCCTGCCGTTGCAGCAGCTCTCTCAGAAAGGGGGCATCCTGCTTCCGCACCGCCGCCAGCACCTGCTTTTCTTCAAACAGCTGCCGGAGTGCCTGGCAATATTCCGGGCAGCTCAGCTCCAAATAGCCAATTTCGTCCACCCGCACCCAGGGACTGGGATGCTGCACGCAGCGCCCCAGGGCATCCACCCCCAGGGCTTGCAGTCCCGGAAGAACCGGCTGCATTTTGGTTTCCATCCCCGGGAGCGTGGGGTCGAAGCGACCAATCACCGTTTCCCTGCCGGTGGATTCTTCCCGCAGATACACCGCCTTGCCCGGGTCTGCCCAGGTGGTCACCCCAGGCAGCGGTTCCGGGCAGAGGGCATTCAGCAGCGTGGTTTTTCCGCTGCCCCTGCCCCCGGTGAGCAGCAGGTGGCGTTTCCCACTAGCCCGGAAAGAATTCCAGATACAGCCGGGCGTTGGCCTGGGCACAGGCATCCCGATAATCTCCATAGCGGCTCATCCACTCCTTTCCCTGGGGTGTCAGGCAGCTTCCGCCGCCGCTGGCACCGCCCACAGTACGCTGGGTCAGGGGGAAGCCCAGCGCCGCCTCGGCATGGCGCACCAGCTTCATGGCTTTGGAATAGGCCATGCCCATTTCCATGGCGGCGCACCGCAGCGAGCCGGTGCGCTCCACCCCCAGCAAAAGCTGATAAGGGCCTTCGCCAAAGAATTTATCGCCGTTTTCATCTACAAAAATGATTTTTGTTTTTGCTTCCATCCTGACCTCCTGGTTTGTGATATCTGCTGATTTTGCATCGCCCCTGTGGGTCGCAGGTTGGCGACCCGAAGCTCACGCAACAGAGTGCCCTGTTGAATGGTACTCGCCTTTGATTTCCGCTGCATCGTAGGGGCGGCTCATAGCCGCCCGCTGGCACGAAGTGCCCTTGGCTCCCTCTCTGAGG
>URPI01000019.1 GCA_900549705.1 uncultured Eubacteriales bacterium | reverse complement strand
ATAGATAAGTCAAATTAAATTCAAAAGGCTGTCTCAATAAAGGGATAGCCTTTTTTCAATTCTCAGCTTGAATTTTCTCAATATTTAGTAGGCAAAATCCAAGATACAGTTGCTCAAATTGCTCGAAAAATTAAGAAATGTATGAATATACACTAAAATTGGGGAAATGAACAGCGAGAACACATTTCCGAAAAGGTAGTTGTATTTATCTTGTTTAGCCGCTACTTTTCACCCGCAAATGACCTTGGAAACCAGACTCCCGAATGTTTGTGGTAAATAACCCCTTGACACGGTAGGTAAATTGTGGTATAACATATTTACCTACTGAAACGGTTGGCAGAAAAATGCCCGCAGGGTGCTTATTCCAGTACCGCAGATTATAGAAAAGGAGACCCCCTTATGATATATGCAGATAATGCTGCCACTACCCAAATGTGTCCGGCAGCCATCGAGGCCATGACCAAGTGCATGACCGAAAATTACGGCAATCCCTCCAGCCTGTATGCCTACGGCCAGCAGGCAAGGGAAATCTTGGACGATGCCAGGGAGCGGATTGCCAAGTGCCTGGGCTGTACCGCCCGGGAAATCACCTTCACCTCCGGCGGCAGCGAGGCCGATAACCAGGCCATCTTCTCCGCCGCTGCCCTGGGTGCAAAAAAGGGAAAGAAGCACATCATCTCCACCGCCTTTGAGCATCACGCCGTGCTGCACACCCTGGACAAGCTCAGAGCGCAGGGCTTTGAAATCACCCTGCTGGATGTACACAAAAACGGCATTGTCACTGCTCAGCAGGTGCGGGATGCCATTCGGGATGACACCTGCCTGGTGACTGTGATGTTCGCCAACAATGAAATCGGCACGATTCAGCCCATTGCGGAAATTGGCGCTGTGTGCCGGGAAAAGGGCGTTTTGTTCCACACCGATGCCGTCCAGGCTGTGGGTCACATCAAGGTGAACGTGGCTGAGCAGAACATTGATATGCTCTCCCTTTCCGCCCACAAGTTCCATGGCCCCAAGGGCATCGGCGTGCTGTATGCCAAGCGGGGCGTGATGCTCAGCAGCCTCATTAACGGCGGCGCACAGGAGCGCGGCAAGCGCGCCGGCACCGAGAACCTGCCCGCTATCGTGGGCATGGCGGCGGCACTGGAGCAGGCAACTGCCAATTTGGATGGTTATGCTGCGAAGCTCATTCCCCTGCGGGACAGGCTGATTGCCGGCCTGGATAAAATTCCCTACGGTGAGCTGAACGGCGACCGGGAGCACCGCGTTCCCGCTACGGTGAACTTCTGCTTCGAGGGCATCGAGGGGGAGGCACTGCTGCTGCTGCTGGACGACAAGGGGATCTGCGCCTCCTCCGGCTCCGCCTGCACCTCCGGCAGTCTTGACCCCAGCCATGTGCTGCTGGCCATTGGCCGCCCCCACGAGGTTGCCCATGGCTCGCTGCGGTTGTCCCTGGGCGATGATGCCACCGAGGCCGATGTAGACTATATTATTGAGGCCGTCAGCGATGTGGTTGCCTACCTTCGGAATATGTCCCCCTTCTGGCGCGACCTTGTAAGCGGCAAGCGCCCCCATGTATTTGCAGAATAAGGAGAAATTAGTTATGGCTCTGTACAGTGAAAAAGTAATGGATCATTTCCGCAATCCCCGCAATGTGGGCGTGATTGAAAATGCGGACGGCGTGGGCGAGGTTGGCAATCCCGTCTGCGGCGACATCATGAAAATCTATCTGAAAATTGACAACGATACCATTTCTGACGTGAAGTTCGAGACCTTCGGCTGCGGCAGCGCCATTGCCTCCAGCTCCATGGCCACCGAGATGATTAAGGGGAAACCCGTCTCTGAGGCAATGAAGCTGACCAACAAGGCTGTGACCGAGGCGCTGGATGGTTTGCCCGCCCACAAGCTGCACTGCTCTGTGCTGGCTGAGGAGGCAATCAAGAAGGCACTGAAGGACTACTATGACCGCAACGGCATCGAATATGACCACAGCCAGTTCCCGGACTGCGAGAGCTGCGCACACTGCCATGTGGAGTAAAGCGCCAAGGGAGGGCATAGTATGCTGATTTCCTCCCGTGGCCGGTATGCGCTGCGCGTGATGATTGACCTTGCCGAGCATGATGACGGCACATATACCCCCATGAAAGAGGTGGCTTGCCGCCAGGACATCAGCCTGAAATATCTGGAGCGGATTCTCCCAATTCTGGTTGCCGCAAAAATGATTGAGGGCATCCATGGCAAGGGGGGCGGCTACCGCCTGACCCGGAAGCCGGAAGCGTACCGCATCAGCGACATTCTGCGGCTGACCGAGGGGGATTTGGCTCCCGTTGCCTGCCTGGAATGCGATGCGCCGGACTGCAAGCGCACCGCTGACTGCCGGACGCTGCCCATGTGGCGGGAGCTGAACCGCCGGGTAAACGAATACCTGGATAGCGTGACCATCGCGGATTTGATGAAATAACAAAGGCTGCATCCCAGAACCATTCCGGGATGCAGCCTCTTTTTTATTGTTTTTTCATCTGTTTCTTGATTTCATACATGGCATTGTCTGCCTGGTGCAGCAGCGCCCCTGGGTCTTTGGGATTGCAATCTGTCCAGGCATAGCCAATGGCGGCAGAAATGGTCAGTTCATTTTGGGCATCTGCCGCCGCAATTTCCCGCCGCAGGGCTTCTGCAAAGGCTTCCGTCTCCAGCTGACTGACATCTTTCAGCCGTACCGCAAATTCGTCGCCGCCCAGGCGGTAGCCGCTCATCTTCTGCCCCAAGGCGCGTTTCAGGCAGGCTGCAATCTGAAGCAGCAATTCGTCTCCCCGGTGGTGCCCCATGGAGTCGTTGATTACTTTCAGATTATTGGCATCCATCATCACATAGGCAAGTGCCCCGCCAAAGGATGCATCCGCAGCGCTGTCCCGCTGGAATGCAGCCCGGTTGCCAAGACCGGTCATCATATCCGTATAGGCCATTCGGGCATATGTTGCCACATTGGCATTCTCCTGAATCTGCTCGCAGGCTGCAATCCATGCTGTCTCCGCCAGCGCGAGAATGAAGCCCAGCATACCAAGAATATAGCATTTGGAGTAGGTGAGGATGCCATCCATATAAAAGCTGGCCAGCGCCAATACACTGAATATTGCAAAAATTGCGTAGCCAACCATAAAACAGCGAAGCTTATGACACTTCTTCTGTTTTAACTCCTGAAGCCCAAAATACAATGTCAGTGAAATGGTTGCTGCCATCAGCAAATGCGCTGCAATCAACACCAGGAATACCAGCATCGCTCCGCAAAGGTATTGCGCCACATAACAGCCCAGCAGCGCCAGAAAAATACCCTTCAGCACCGTAAAACACTTATGGTGTCCCGTTAGTATCTGAGCAGCAAAGGACAACATTGGGATGGGCATTGAAAAGAATGCCAGGAAAGATAAAAGCTCTATGACACCTGATTTTTGGCTGACCAGCAGTAAGATTCTGGAATCCGTCAGCACCCAAAAGCCGGCGCAGAAAATATACAGACCCAGCGTCATTAAAATGCGGCAGGTATCCATGGATTTCACGGAGCGCATATAAACGCCTGTGACGATGCAAAGCAGACTCAACAGTACCGCCATAATAAAAAATAGGACAGCATAACCGCTATCTTTCAAAATGGCAAACACCACCGCTCCCTTTTCACCAATGGCGACTTTGGACTGCCTGATGGAGATGTCTGCAGCAGCACTGTCGTAAGAAAAGCAAATGGTTAGCATTTTACCGTCCGCAGGCAACGGAATGAAATGGTATGCACCGCTCTGGGGGGTGCTGACTTCGTAAATCAGCCGGTCATCCACCAGCACCCGATATTGCTTCCAGTTGGAGCGCAAGAAGAGAATCTGCTCTGCTTTTTCCTGGGGCTGCGGGATTGTGCAGATAAAGCTTGTCTCATTTTTCTGGGTGTTTTGGCTCCACACACCACTGACTGCATTAAACGTGCCATAGTGAACGTCATTTGGCAGTTGTTCCTTTTGCACACAGAGAAATATCGCAGCAATTGTGGCACATAGGAGCAGCGCTGCAAGGGTGCGCTTTCCGTATTTCATGATTATCTCCCCAGCAACTGCCGCAGACGAATGCACAGGGCATCCACACTTTCTTCTTTCGTTGCCCAGCTGGTGCAGAAGCGGACGGCGCGGTGGGTTTCATCTACCCGCTCCTGTTCGGAAAAGGCAAAGTCTTCCGCCAAGGCATCCAGCACCCCGTCGGGCAAAATGGGAAACAGCTGATTGGTGGTGTTCTCCACCAGGAAGGGGACACCCAGCTCCTTCAGGCAATGGCGCAGCTTGTCCGCCAGCCGGTCTGCATGGGCTGCAATTTTTTCATACAGGTCGTCTTCCATCAGGGCATCAAACTGAACACCCAGCAGCCGCCCCTTGGCCAGCATTCCGCCGTGCTGCTTGATGAGATAGCGGAAGTCCTCCTGGAGCGCAGGGTTTGTGATAACCACCGCCTCGCCAAAGAGAGCACCAACCTTGGTGCCGCCGATGTAGAACA
The DNA here is from genome assembly GCA_900549705.1 of uncultured Eubacteriales bacterium. Lineage (GTDB taxonomy): Bacteria > Bacillota > Clostridia > Oscillospirales > Oscillospiraceae > Faecousia. Next base: position 17,460 of record URPI01000019.1, on the reverse strand, counting down.
CATCACAGAGATTCGCCAGGTCCTCCATGGTCACATCATTGCCCCGGGCTGCCAGACCGTAGCCCAGCCGCGCACCATCCACAAACAGGTAAAGTCCACGGGCGCGGCAGACAGCAGAGAGTGATTCCAATTCTGCTTTCGTATACAGTGTTCCCAGCTCCGTGGGGGTGGAAATATACACCAGCTTCGGCTGCACCGTATGCTCAAAGGAGGCGCTGGCGTAGTGCTCCCGCACGGTGTCCTCCACCTGCTGGGCGGTGATTTTCCCATCGTGATGGGGAACCCACAGCACCTTGTGGCCGGTGGCTTCCACGGCACCGGTCTCGTGGACATTGATGTGAGCGGTGTCCGCTCCCAGTGCTCCCTGGTGGGGGCGCAGGGCGGCATCAATCACAGTCATATTGGTTTGGGTCCCGCCCACCAAAAAATGGACGGCAACATCCTCCCGGCCACATTTCTTCCTGATTTTGGCGGCGGCAGCAGCGCAATACGCATCCTCGCCATAGCCGGGGGTTTGCACCATATTGGTTGCAAGCAGCCGCTCCATCACCTTTTCATGGCAGCCTTCGCTGTAATCGTTGTTAAAATAAATCATCGAAATGCTCCTCTACTGACTGATTGTACCCTCATTATAGCCCCAACCGAGAATCTTGTCAAATTAAAAAGGGGGTCTATTTTTTCTATAGCGAAAGGGTCAGGCTCATCGCCTGACCCTAACATTTTATCATAGAACCAAAGAAAAAATGGTGCACCACGGCAATCCAAATCCGAACCGGTATCTGCTTTTTGGGTGGCTTCTTTCACATCATCCCAGTCGATGGTTCTGGTGCCGTCCTTGTAGTTGAAGGTGAGAACCAGTTTATCATCGTACAGATAGATGGCATTTACAAAGGCATCGATCAGCATTTTGCGATGGGGCTGCTGACGCACATCCAGCTTGCGGAATTTGTGAAGCCAGAAGGTGACGAACTCTGGGCTGATTCTGGGCCTCACAATCTTTTCGTTGGCGATCTTGATTTCCAAATCTTCCTTGGCAGCTTCCAATTCCTCCAAACGGGTCTTGGTGGATTTGGTGAGAATGCCCTGCTGGATGGCGTTCAGAAGATTCTGGATGCCGGTTTCCGCCTCCCGGAGCTGCTGTTCGTACAGGGGAAGGCTGGTGTTCTCTCTGTCCTGCAAATCCATCACCATGGACACGATGGCTTCAATGGCTTTGTCGTCCATGACCACCTTCATCACTTCGTTGACTACCAGATCTTCCAGCCATTGCTTTCGCACAGGCTTTTTCTTGCAGTCTGTCCGCTTCTTTTTCACGGACACGCACTTGTAGTAGTGGTGAACGGTTCCGTTCCGGCTTTTGCCGCTCTCACCGCAGAGGTAAGCACCGCAGTAGCCGCAGAACAGTTTGGTGGTCAGCAGGTAATCGTCCTCGGCTTTGTGACGGGCTGGGGCTTTTCTGTTTTGTGCCAGCTTTTCCTGAACCCGATCAAACAAATCTTCTGGAACGATGGCAGGGATTCCGTCGGGTACAGTGATGTCCCGGTATTTGTATTCCCCGATGTAACGCCGGTTGCTCAGCATGTGCTGAATGCTGTTGAAGTTCAGAGGCTTCCCTAACTTGTTTCGGATACCGTTTTCATTCAGCCAGTCCCGAAGCTCCTTCATGGTCGCGCCCTTATCGTATTTCTTGAACACATCCAGAACAAAGGGAGCGGTCAGCGGGTCAATCTGAAAATGCTGTTCCTCGTCGATGATGTATCCGATGGGTAGCGTGCCGCCGTTGAACTTGCACTTCAGCGCATTCTCCGTCCTGCCACGGATGACCTTTTCTGACAGATCCTTTCTGATTAAAATCAAAGATTTTAATCAGAAAATAGTATCAATGTGAAAACACAGAGAATACGACACCCGTTGCTTATCCATAGGGACAATACCGCTTTTCGGTGCAGGCGTATTCTTGAAGGAAGGCGATTTTTCCATCTACAGACCAACGGATCAGAGACAGTCCGTCGAAGCCGGTTGGAGCTTCTCCGGAAATCTGGCATTGAAAGTACTAGCGAACTACGGTGGTATTTTCGGAATTCAGAAATTCCTGGATGTCCCAGCGCAAAACCTGACCGCTCCTGTGCCAGTCCCGGAACCAGCGGGCAATCATCTCCCGCCCGTAATACTCCGGCCCCCAGCTCTCAATGTATGCGGCGTCCTCTGTGAAGAAATCGGAAAGCTCTGCTTCCCGGCTGTCCAGCCAAAGGGAAAACCATTTCCGAATGGTGTCTTCTCTCTGCTTCATTCCGCCAGTCCTTTCAGAAAATCTCCAATTTCTCCGGCGAGAATTTCGTGCCCTAAGTCATTGGGGTGCAGGCCGTCGGTGGTCAGCTTTGCGGCAATTTCCGGACCGTTTGCCCGGATAACGCTGGTTTCAAACAAATCCAGCAGAGGAAGGCCATAAAATGCCGCCGTATCCCGTATGACCCGAACATAATCTCTCAGCAGCCAACCGCGTTCCCCTTTGGGGATATTCTCTCCCATCCGGTGTAGGGGCGTCAGGACGACAATGATTGCGCCCGGAAACTGATTCGGCAGCCGGGAGAAAAGGAAATGACAGGCGCCGATAAAGGTGTCCGGCGTCCGGTCGGTTTCAGTGCCCATGGGAGCATCGCCATGCCCGTGATCGTTGGTTCCGCCGAACACCACAATGATGTCAGCATCGGGGTCCATTTCGGAAAACCGTCCGCAAAAATCCTGGTCAAATTTGGGCTCCCCGGAGGGAATCCGCTGCCGGGCAATTCTGGTGCCGCCAATGCCGTAATTCCGGGCTTCCGTCAGACGGTATTTCCGCTTCATCACGTCCACATAGCCCTTTTCCGGGGAAGTCGCGCAGCAGCCTTCCGTGATGCTGTCCCCTAAAAAGTTGATTTTCTTTCCTGTTAGTTCCATATTCATACGCTTTCGTTATGCGCGGGGCATGTCTATGCCCCGCGCAAAGTGTTCAACGGATGTCCCAGACGCTGCGTACCGATACGCTGTCCACGCTGCCGCGGAGAATCTTCACGGCCTTTACACCGCCGTCCATGTCAAAGTAGTTGTCGGAAAGCACCACATCGGCACCTGCCTGAATCTCCACGCTCCGGGCATACCCCTTCGCGGTGACAATGATATCGTCATCCTTGACAAAGGCGTTCAGTTCTGGATCAGCAAAGCGGAAGTGCTTGGGAGCGCAGAAGAGGACGCTCCCCTCGCCTACCTCATTGCCCGCCTCATCCAGCAGTTGGTAGGAATAGTAGGTGTCATAAGTGCCGTAATTCGAGAAGTCCTGCTCCGGCAGCCAGACGGTGGACAAAGCGGGGACGGTCACATCGAAGCTGCCTTCCTCGATAACGGAAGCGTCCGGGCGGCGCAGACTCCACTTTGCCTTGCCCCGGAATTCCCGCATGGTCTCGTTGCTTACGTTCAGGTGGGCGGACTTTTTCAGGCCAAAAGGCTCGGCATTGACGTTGGTATTCTGGGAGAGAATGCCCTCCTCATGGCAGGAAATCAGCACAGGGGCAAAGAACCGCTTTTCATAGTAGTGCAGAGCCTTCCAACGACCAAAGTAGTCGATGCTGGCCCAGCTGGCTACCGGCCAGCAGTCGTTGAGCTGCCAGACCACCGCACCCATGCAGCAGCCCCGGTGCCGCCGCCAGTGCTCGACACCGTACTGCATGGCCTGTGCCTGCAGCAGCTGGGAGGCGTATACCAGCAGCTCCAGACTGCGGGGATACAGGTACATCTGGGATAGATAGAACAGGATGCGCCCGTTGGCAGAGGCGTTGCGCTGGTGCTTCTCCATCACATAGGAGAATACGTTCCGATCCTCGGGCTCGGTAAAGCTTTCGATGGTTTCCATGCAGGGGAAGGACTGGAAGCCAAATTCAGAGACATACCGGAACTGATGGTTGCGGTAGTCGGTGAAGGGGAGAAGACCGTGCCAGACCATCCAGTAGTGGACGTCGCCTCGGGTGGGATCCTGAGGATCGTCAAAGCTGCCGCCGCTGGAGGGGCTGGCGGGCCAATAGAAGGCCTGGGGATCCTCTACTTTCAGAACCTTGGGGATGATGTACTCGTACATCTTAATATAGTCGGCCTTCTGACGCATGGAGGTGACCCACTCGCCCTGGGCCACAAACTGCTCCATTTCATTATTGCCGCACCACAGGGCGAGGGATGCGTGGTGGCGCAGACGGCGGACGTTGTCTACAAACTCGGCGGTGATGTTCTCCTCAAACGCGTCCGTCAGATTGTACACAGCGCAGGCGAACATGAAGTCCTGCCATACCAGCAATCCAAGCTCGTCACAGATGTCATAGAAGAAGTCGTCGGGATAGTAGCCGCCGCCCCAGACCCGGATGCAGTTCATGTTGGCAGCCTTTGCGTCCTCCAGCAGGCGGCGGGTGCGCTCCGGGTTGACTCTGGGAAGGAGATTGTCCTCGGGGATGTAATCGGCGCCCATGGCAAAGATGTCCACACCGTTGACGCAATGGCTGAAGCTTTCGCCCCACTGATCCTTACGGCGGCTGACGGTCATGGTGCGAAGGCCGATGCGCCGGCTCCAAACGTCCAGCTCCTTGCCCTTGGCACACAGGGAAACGCTGAGCTGATACAGCGGCTGACCGCCGAAGCCGGCAGGCCACCAGAGCTGGGGATTTGGGACGATCAGCTCGCAGTCGGTGCCGCTGGCAGTGAGGACGGAGCCGTCGGGAGCGGTGACGGAAACGTTGACCCAGACCTCGTCATCGGTATAACGGTTCAGATTGGTATGTATGCACAGACGAACCGTGCCGTCTTTATGGAACTGATCCACCCGAACGTCCTGAATACGGGCTTTTTCGATGCTGATGATGGAAATGTTCCGCCAGATGCCGGCGTCAGGCAGACGGGGACCCCAGTCCCAGCCGAACATGCAGTGGGCTTTGCGGATGTTAGGGAAGCCCACCATGGCATCAGAGCTGCCGTCTGCCACGGACTTTGCGTATGCTTCCTTAATATACTTAGTAGGAGAGCGGAAGGAGACGGTGATGGTGTTCTCTCCGGGATGGAGAACGGACTTAACGTCGAACTCCCAGATTCTGTGCATATTGCAGGCCTCACCGACGATCTGACCGTTGATATGGACGGCGGCGATGGTGTCCAGTCCCTCTGCCCGGAGCAAAACCTTGTCCCCGGCGAGAAGGGCATCGTCCACCTGGAAGCTGCGGAAATAGACAAAATCGTTGTCCATCAGCTTTAGGGCTTCCATTTCGTTGTCCCGGTAGAATGGATCGGGAATCTGCTCCGCGGCGAGCAGGTCATGGTAAACCGAGCCGGGGACGGTGGCGGGGACAGCAGCAAAGGGGGTGCCCGGAATTTCCAGCGTCCATGCGCCGTTAAGGGTGCGTGTTTTCATAGGCAATACCTCCGAATACGTTTTCAAAATCGACTTATTTACAAAATACACTATAGGACAATCATTCGTCAAAGTCAATAGTTTAATGGCGAAAATTTGACTTAGATTAAGCGTATTCCATAATTTATCAGCGGATTGCATAAAAATTCTTAAATTTCAGAAACCCTCTTGACAAGAAAATAAAATGGTGTTAATATGGCTATACGAAAACGTTTCAGATATGCGGTCGATTGTTCAAAATGCACATGTCCTTGCGTTCGCAGACAAATTCAGACCCCGGAAGCCATTATGGTGACGATAAAGATGATTGCAAAGGAGTGCGGTTTCTCCATTGCCACTGTCAGTAAGGCGCTGAACGGCGCGCCGGATATCAGCGCAGAGACAAAAGAGACTATCCGCAAAGTGGCTTCCCAAATGGGTTATACACCAAATTCTGCAGCACGGATGCTGAAAACCAGCCGCTCGTATAATTTTGGCGTTCTTTTTGAGGATCAGGCCAACAGGGGGTTGACGCACAACTTCTTCTCCCACATTCTCAACAGCTTCAAGCATCGTGCTGAGGAACTGGGCTACGACATTTCCTTCATCAGTGACCGCATGGGCGGTCAGGAAATCAGCTATGTGGATCACGCCCGTTACCGTAACTGTGACGGAGTGGTCATCGCCTCCGTGGATTATACGGAGCACGCCGTGGTGGATCTGGCGAACAGCGGCATCCCCGTTGTGACGATTGACTGTGTGTTTGAAAATTGCGGCAGTGTCCTGTCCGATAACGTGGGCGGGATGACGGAACTGGTGAAATATGCGTATAGTATGGGACACCGGAAGATTGCGTTCGCCTATGGAGAAGATACGCCAGTGACGCGCCGCAGAATCTCCGGCTTCTGCAGAGCCTGCAAGGAACTGGGGCTTTCCTTGCCGGACGAATATTTGGTTCAGAGCATGTATCTGGATCCGGAATCCTCGGCGGCGGCAACCCGGAAGCTGATGGAGCTTCCCGATCCGCCAACGTGCATCCTCTATCCCGACGACATCGCCCACCTTGGGGGCAAAAACGAGCTTGAGAAAATGGGCCTGTCCGTCCCGGACGATGTCAGCATCGTCGGGTATGACGGCATTGATTTCAGTCAGATGCTCCGCCCAAAGCTGACCACCATGCGGCAGGATGCCGAGCGGATGGGAGAGCTGGCAGCCGAGGAGCTGGCCAGAGCAGTGGAAGAGGGAAGATCCTACATCCCGGAACGCCATGTGGTTGGCGGGACCCTGCTCCCGGGCGAAACGGTGAAAAAGCTGACACCGTGATTTCATCCGGCAAAAAGGGATATCCCTTTTTGTGTCTTTCCTTTCAGGAAAGACATGATAAACCATTGTAGTTAATGGCCTTCCCTAAGAAGGTCGATAACAAAAATTAAAGGAGGAAACACAATGAAAAAGCCCATCGCGCTGCTGCTGACTCTGGTCATGGTTATTGGCCTTGCTGTCTGCGGCGGCTCCGCCGCTGCGGAGACGAAAGCACCCGTTACCACCGACCTGCCTCGTGACGAGACCCTGTACTTTGCTGGTCAGCAGTGGGGTACCGTCAACTCCTGGAACATCATCGGAACCAACCAGAATAACGCCATGGCCATCGCCGCTGGTGCCGGCTACCGTACCACCATGTTCGAGACCCTGTACATGTGGAACGTAATGACCGGCGAGCTGATCGGTCTGTTGGCCGACGGCGACTACACCTGGAACGACAACATGACTGAGCTTTCTGTCAATCTGAAGGAAGCCGCCCACTGGTCTGACGGCACGCCTGTCACCGCCGCCGACGTTGTCCGCACCTGGGAAATCAGCGTTGAGATCGGCAACGGCACCGGTTCTTCCTACGGCGCTTTCATCGACAGCATCGAGGCTACCGGTGACAAGAGCCTGGTCATCCACTGCAAGCTTGATGCCAGCGGCGCGCCTGTCAACCCCCTGAAGGTTCTGGACTTCCTGGAACTGGCTCCCATTGCGCAGGCTGCCTGGATCGACAAGGTCGTTGAGCGCTGCAACGGCGACGCCACCGCTATCCTGAACGATCCCGGTGATGATGTCGTTTGGTCCGGCCCCTACACCAAGTACTACTCCGACGATCAGAAGGTCGTTATGATCCGTGACGACAACTACTGGGGTCAGGACGCCTCCATGTGGGGTAAGCTCCCTGTTCCCAAGTACCTGGCTCACGTTATCTACGCTGATAACGCCGCTGGTGAAGTCGCTCTGAAGGCTGGCGAGGTTGACGTTTGCCAGCAGTTCATCGGCAACATTCAGAATCTGTGGCTGGAAGACGGCCTGCCCATCTCCACCTTCTATGACGAAGCTCCCTATGGTGTCTGCCTGACCATGCCTACCGCATGGTACAACATGAACCTCCCCGTTATCGCTGAGAATACCGCCCTTCGTAAGGCCATTGCCATGGCTGTTGACTACGATACCATCATCGCCAACGCCATGACCAATCAGTCCCCCAGCTTCTCCGATGTTCCCCGCTCCCTGATGAACCCCACCGACGGTGAGCAGGCTCTGTACGATCACGACGCCGTTGCCGATCTGCAGTGGGCAGGCAATGACATCGAAGGCGCCAAGGCTCTGCTGGACGAAGCCGGTATCGTGGACAGCGACGGCGACGGATGGCGTGAGTGGAACGGTGAGAAGATCTCCCTGAACGCTGTTTGCCCCAACGGCTGGACTGACTGGCAGGCCTCCATGGAAGTGGTTGCCGCTGCCGGTAAGAACATTGGCGTTGAGATCACCACTCTGTATCCCGAGTACTCCATCTATCAGACCGTGTTTGTCGATCCCGACCAGACTGAGTACGCCATCTTCATGTGGTCTCCCGATGCTTCCACTCCCTCCAATCCCTGGGGTCGTGTGAACCAGTTTATGGGCAAGGACTATGTGGGTATTGCCAACAACTGGTCCGGCAACTGGGGCCAGTACGTCAATGACGAGGCTGAGGCTCTCATCAAGAAGATCCCCACCACCACTGACACTGCTGAGCTGAAGGATTTGTACACCAAGCTGACCGAGATCTACCTGACCGAGGTTCCCAGCTTCTCCCTGATGTATCGTCCTTCCGTGTTCCACTGCGTCAACGAGTCTGTCTGGACCAACTTCCCCGCCGGCGATGACGGCCGGAACATTCCCCCTGCTGACTGCACCGATGGCTACGGTATTGCCGCGCTGTACGAGCTCGAGCTGGTCGGCTAATAGTTAATTCGAAGCGGCCATGCTCCTTCATGGAGCATGGCCCTTCCCGTTTTTATGCTAAAGGGGGAAAAGTAGCATGAAAGGCTACCGTAAATATTTTGGGAAAAAAATAATCTGGTTTCTTATTACTTTTGTCGTTGCAGTATTCCTCAATTTCTTTCTGCCCCGGCTGATGCCTGCCAACCCTGTCGCGGCCATCACCGGTAAAATGGCGAACGGTATGTCCGACGCCTCTGCCGTGCAGGAAATTTACGAGCGTTATGCAGAACAGTTCGGTACGAATAAGCCTATGGCGGAGCAGTTTCTGATCTTCTGCAAGAACGCCATCCACGGCGACTTTGGGCTTTCCTTCAGCCAGTATCCCAGATCCGTCAGCAACATTATTTCCAGCGCCATCATGTGGACGATCTGCCTGCAGTTGCCCGCGATCCTGGTTGGCTGGCTGCTTGGCAACCTGCTTGGTGCCCTGGCGGCGTACATCCGCAAGGGCTTTGACAAGGTTCTGCTCCCGACCTTCCTGTTTTTGGGCAACGTCCCGGCTTTCGGTATGGCAGTGATTCTTCTTGTTCTCTTCGCCGTGAAACTGAAATGGGCTCCCATTTCCGGCGGCTATGGTTTTGATATGATTCCCAATTTCAGCTGGAGGTTTATTTCCTCTGTGATTTCTCACTACCAGCTGCCCTTCTGGAGCATTGTCCTGGTTTCCATCGGCGGTCAGGCCGTGGGTATGCGCTCCATGTCTATCTATGAACTTAATGCCGACTATGTCAAGTATGCCCGGTTCCTTGGCATCAAGGATCGCAAGATCGTCGGTTATGTTTTCCGCAACGCCATGCTGCCCCAGGTCACCGGCCTGGCGCTGTCCATCGGCACCATGATCGGCGGCGCTCTGGTCGCTGAGATCATCTTCTCCTATCCCGGTCTCGGCAGCACCATGTACAGCGCCGTGACCGCGGCGGATTATCCCTTGATTTCTGCTACTACTCTGATTATCACCATTATGGTTCTGATAGTGACGTTCCTGCTGGACATCATCTACGGCTTTATCGATCCCAGAGTCAAAGCCGCCCAGTTTGACAGCTAAGGGAGGAATTAAAAATGAAGAATACACTGCGCCAGATTTTTCATTCCCCCAAATTTGTGGTTGGTTTTGGCATTTTTGTGTTTATCCTTCTGGTCATGCTGATCTATCCCATGTTCAACCCCGGAAACCCTCTGGAAATGATTGGCGTTGGCACCTTCGCATCTCCCGGTACTTACGTTTCCCTGTATGACGCCGTGGGCACCGACACCGAGACGCTGCGCCTTTCCGACGCGGACGATAACCGAATCGCGAAGGCTCTGTCCGCTGAGGACAGGGTTGCCATGGTGGAGTGGTTCACCGCTATGGGCATCGACGTGTCCGGACTGGACATTAACGACACCGACGCGTTGGTGGATTTGTGGAACGACAATTACGAGGTTACCGCCAAGCCTGCCGGCATGACCATGGCAAAGCGGAACTATTACAAGCGCCTGAATAACGCTCTGCTGGAGCTGCGATCCGCTGACGTGCGGATTATCGCCGATGAGAATGATGAGGGCGATCTGGAAAAGGTGAATTCCATCAGCAAAACCGACTATGTCAACATCCGTGCCGTTGCCAACGTCAAGACTCTGCCGCTGGGCACCGACAACTTCGGCCGCGACGTCCTTAAAGAGCTGGTGTCCGCCTGCGGCACCTCCATCAGAATCGGCCTGATCGCCGGTGCCGTTGCCACAATCATTGGCCTGACCCTGGGCTTGCTGGCCGGTTACTTAGGCGGCTTTGCGGACGACCTGATTATGTTCATCACCAACATTTTCACCGTTATCCCCAGCTTCATCCTGCTGATTTTGATTTCCTATTCCATCGGTCAGGAACAGCGCGGCGCGGCGGTGGTCGCGTTGGTTATCGGCTTGACAAGCTGGACCTGGACCGCTCGTTCCGTCCGTTCTCAGGTCATCAGCCTGCGCAACCGTGACCACGTCAACCTGAGCAAGCTCTCCGGACACAGCCTGGTTCGCATCGTGCTGACGGATATCCTGCCCTACATTGCCTCCTATGTCGTCATGGCTTTCATTCTTCAGGTTTCCTCTGGCATCCTCAGCGAAGCACAGCTGTCACTGCTGGGTCTTGGCCCCAAGACCACCGAGGTTCCTACGCTGGGTCTGATGATGAACTGGGCCATGCTGTATTCCGCACATACCAACGGTTCCTGGTGGGCTTACTTCCCTGTGATTCTGACCATCACCCTCATCTCTTTCTCTTTGAATCTGATGAACACGGGTCTCGACCAGGTATTCAATCCCACCCTGAGAGACTAAGGAGGACGACGCAATGGGTAAAGTAATGCTGGAGGTCAGAAACCTCAAAACCAAATATGTGACCCGCTTCCACGAGGATGTTTACGCCGTGGACGGCGTCTCCTTCAAAATCGAGGAAGGCAAGTCCCTGGGCATCGCGGGCGAGTCCGGCTGCGGAAAATCCACGCTGGCGCTTTCTATGATGGGCTACTATTTCCCGCCTCTGCACTATATGAGCGGCGATATCGTCATCGACGGCAGAAATATCTCCGGCATGAAGCCGGATGATGTCCGTAAGAGCATCCTCGGCACGGAAATTGCCTACATTCCCCAAGCTGCCATGAACGCCCTGAACCCAACCCAGAGAATCATCCGCTTTATCGAGGACGTGGTGCGGGCACATGACCCCAAGAAAGACAAGAAGCTGATTCGGGAGTTGGCGGAAGCACGGTTTGCGGAACTGGGTCTGCCGCCCGAGGTGCTGGATAAACACGCGGTGGAGCTGTCCGGCGGTATGAAGCAGCGTACCGTCATCGCTGTGTCTACCATTCTGAACCCCAAGGTTCTGATTGCCGACGAACCTTCCTCCGCGCTGGACGTGACCTCTCAGAAGATGGTTATCAAGATGATGCGGGAGCTGATGGAAAAGGGCTATATCAAGTCCATGCTGTTCATCACCCACGAGCTGCCTCTGCTCTACAATGTGACCGATGACATCATGGTCATGTACGCCGGACAGATTGTGGAAAAGGGCACTGCGCAAGAAATGGTGTTCGATCCCGTGCATCCGTACTCCCACGGCTTGATGAGCTCCATTCTGGTTCCCGAGGAGGGCACGCGCGGACACAAGCTGACTGCGATTCCCGGTACGCCGCCCAACCTGAAAAAACCGCCTCAGGGCTGTCGTTTTGCCGAGCGGTGCAAGTACGCCCGGCCTGAGTGCCGCTACAGCGCCATCCCCGAAAAGGATCTCGGCGACGGACGTATGTACCGCTGCCTGCTGGGTCAGGATGAATTGAAGGAGGTGTACAGCCATGAGTGATTACGTTCCGAAAACGAAGGATTTCACCAACGCACCGCTTTGCCTGTCCGGCCGCGGGGTAACCAAGGTATTCGGACTTGGCGAAAAGAAAACCGTGGCTGTTGACCATGTGGACTTTGACTTTCACGAGGGCGAGTTCGTCTCCATCGTCGGTGAGTCCGGCTCCGGTAAGACCACCCTGTCCAAAATGCTGCTGGGTCTGCTGAATCAGACGGAAGGGGAGATCCTGTTCCAGGGCAAGCCCCGGGACATTTCCTCCCACAGAAAGAAAAAGGAATACTGGAGAGGCATTCAGGCCGTTTTCCAGGATCCCTTCTCTTCCTTCAATACCTTCAATAAAATTGACACCGTGCTTCTCGACTGCATTAACATGCGTGGCGGCAAGCATCTCCCCAAGGAGAAGAAGATCGAAATGATGACCGAAGCCTGCTCCTTTGTAAACCTGAAGTTCGCGGAGCTGACCAATAAGTATCCCTTCGAGCTCTCCGGCGGCCAGATGCAGCGTCTGATGATCGCCCGTATTTTCCTGCTCAAGCCCAAGATTTTGCTGGCGGACGAGCCCACCTCCATGGTTGACGCCTGCTCCCGCGCCACCATTCTGGATATGCTGCTACAGCTGCGCGATGAGATCGGCATGACCGTTATCTTCATCACCCACGATATTGGCCTGGCGTATTACATTTCCGATACCGTTTGTATCATGGAGCATGGCAGGTTTGTGGAATTCGGCAAGGCGGACGAGGTCATCCTCAATCCCAAGGCCGCGTATACCAAGCGCCTGATCAGCGACGTTCCCAAGATTCATGAGGAATGGGATCTGAGCACGGTAGAACTGAAGTAGTATCAGCCATTACCGCAGCATTGCGGAAATCTTAGCCCTCAATGCTGCGGTAAGCTCGTATAAGGAGTATGTATTATGGAAATTAAAGCACTGGTTTCCCAAATGACTCTGGAAGAGAAGGCCGGCCTGTGCTCCGGTCTGGATTTTTGGCATACCAAATCCGTCGAGCGTCTGGGAGTTCCCTCCGTGATGGTCAGCGACGGCCCGCATGGTTTGCGCAAGCAGGATGACAAAGGGGATCACCTGGGCATCAATGACAGCATCAAGGCTGTGTGTATGCCGGCAGCCTCCGCCACGGCAGCGTCCTTCGACCGGGATCTGATCCGGAAAATGGGCGAAGCCATCGGCGACAGCTGCCAGCATGAAAAGCTCAGCGTGGTTCTGGGCCCGGCTGTCAATATCAAGCGTTCCCCTCTGTGCGGAAGAAATTTTGAGTATTTTTCTGAGGATCCCTATCTGGCGGGTGAAATGTCTGCCGCCTATATTAACGGTGTGCAGAGCCGCAATGTGGGCACCTCCATCAAGCACTTTGCCGCCAACAATCAGGAGCACCGCCGCATGAGCTCCAGCTCCAACGCCGATGAGCGGACGCTGCGGGAAATCTATTTCCCCGCCTTTGAAACATCCGTGAAAAAGGCGCAGCCGTGGACGGTGATGTGCTCCTACAACCGGATCAACGGCGTCTATGCCTCGGAGGATCCCTGGCTGCTGACCGATGTGCTTCGGAAGGAATGGGGCTTTGAGGGTTATGTGATGTCCGACTGGGGCGCGGTTTCCAACCGTGTTGCCGGCGTTGCCGCCGGGCTGGATCTGGAAATGCCTTCTTCCGGCGGTATCAATGATGCCCGGATCGTGGAAGCGGTTCGCAGCGGCAAGCTGGACGAAAAGCTGGTGGATCAGGCGGTGGAGCGGATTCTCACCATCAACTTCCGCTACCTGGAAAACGCGAAACCCGAAACTCCCTGGGATATGGAAGCCCAGCACCTTCTGAGTGCAGACATTGCTGCAGACTGTATGGTTCTGCTGAAGAATGAGGGAATTCTGCCCCTGAGTCAGGACGAGGAGGCGGCATTTATTGGCGAGTTTGCGGTAAAGCCCCGGTTCCAGGGCGGCGGCAGCTCCCATATCAACTGCTTCAAGACCACCTCTGCGCTGGAAGCGGCGGAGGGAAAAAAGGTGACCTATGCTCGGGGCTACAGCGTTGCGGAGGACGCGGCGACCGATGAAATGATTGCCGAAGCGGTTGCCGCAGCGAAGAAAGCCAAGGTTGCCGTTGTGTTCGCGGGCTTGCCGGATGCTTATGAATCCGAGGGCTATGACCGCAGCCATATGCGTATGCCCGACTGCCAGAACAGACTGATTGAGGCTGTCGCGGAAGTGAACCCCAACACCGTAGTGGTACTCCACAACGGCTCTCCTGTAGAGATGCCCTGGATCGGCAAGGTCAAGGCGGTTCTGGAAGGCTATCTGGGCGGTCAGGCGGTTGGCCTGGCGACGGTTCGCGTGCTCTATGGCGAAGTGAATCCCTCCGGTCATCTGCCGGAGACCTTCCCCGTCAAGCTGTCCGATAACCCCTCCTACCTTTTCTACGGCGGCGAGGGCAACGAGGCGGACTACCGCGAGGGCGTGTTCGTGGGCTACCGCTATTATGATAAGAAGGAAATGGATGTTCTGTTCCCCTTCGGTCACGGCCTGAGCTACACCACCTTTGCCTACTCGAATCTGCGCCTGAACGCGTCGGAGATCACCGACCGGGATACCCTTACCGCCACGGTTACCGTGACGAATACCGGCAGCCGCTTCGGCAAAACCGTTGTCCAGCTCTACGTAGGTGAGAAGCACAGCGAGGTGCTCCGCCCGGTGCGGGAGCTGAAGGGCTTTGATAAGGTTGCTCTCCAGCCCGGGGAAAGCAAGGATGTGACCTTCACACTGGACAAGCGCGCCTTCGCCTACTGGAACGCCCAGATTCACGACTGGCACGTCAAGACAGGCGAGTTTACGATTGAAGTGGGGCAGTCCTCCCGGCACATCGACGTGAGTGCTGCCGTGAATGTTACCTCCACTGTGAGGGTCAAAAAGCACTACACCATGGACACCATTTTCATGGATCTGATGGCAGACCCCAGCGCAGCTGCCGTGATGGCGCCCATGCTGGAGGTCATTAAAAAGACGTTTTCCCCGGACAACGCCGAGAACACAGATGCGGCAAAGGAAGCCATTTCCGACGAGATGAACATGGCGATGATGCAGTATATGCCCCTTCGCGGCGCCCTGAGCTTCGGCGGTGGAATGGTGTCCCAGGAGATGCTGGATCGTCTTCTGGATCAGCTGAACAGTCTTTAATTTCATTTGGGAGGGCCTGTGTAAGGCCCTCCGGCAATCATCACCTTCCATCTGGAGGACTTTTGTCATGCAATATGGTTTTTTGACGATAAAAGAAAAGAGTATGTAATTGAAACCCCGGCAACTCCCATGCCCTGGATCAACTATCTGGGCAGCCAGGAGTTTTTCTCCCTCATCAGCAATACCGCTGGCGGCTACTGCTTCTACCGTGACGCAAAGCTTCAGCGCATCCTGCGCTACCGCTACAATAATGTCCCGGCAGATGTGGGCGGACGGTTTTTCTACATCAAAGAGGAAGATAAAGCGCCCTGGAGCCCCACCTTCCATCCCGTGGATCGGTCGCTGGACAGTTACCGCTGCCGTCATGGTATGGGCTACACCGTTTTTGAGACGGAGAAGGACGGCCTTTACGCGGAGCTGACTTTTCTCGTACCCATCGGGGAAAATTGCGAGGTGCAGCGCGTCCGCCTGACCAACCGCTCAGCGGAAACCAAGCGCTTCCGCTTCACCGCTGCCGTAGAGTGGTGCCTGTGGAACACGGTGGATGACGCCACCAATTTCCAGCGGAACCTGAACATCGGCGAGCTGGAAGTGGAAGGCAGCGCAGTATATTCTGGGTGTGAAACCAACCCCTGCCGGATTGCGAATCGACCCATGCCTGCCCGGAGCGCTGGAGGAGTACTCTGTCCGGCGCCGTTACCGGGGTGCAGCCTACCACATCCACGTGGTTCAGACGGGGACTTACAGCCTGAGCGTGGACGGTGAAAATGTGGCAGGCAATCTGATTCCCATGAAGGACGGGAAGAAAAAGTATCATGTTGAGGTGACAGTATGAGCAAATTTCCAAAGAATTTTCTATGGGGTGTGGCCTGCGCATCTTATCAGTGCGAAGGTGCCTGGAATGAGGATGGGAAAGCCCCCAATATCTGGGATGATTTCTGCCATGACCCCGCTGCCAACAACATCAAAAACCGGGACACCGGCGACATAGCCTGCGACAGCTACCATCGCTACCGGGAGGATGTGGCGCTGATGAAGCAGCTTAATATCAAGGCATACCGCTTCTCCATCAGCTGGGCGAGAGTCATACCTGACGGTGACGGCGAGGTCAACGAACAGGGACTCCGGTTTTACGACAATCTGGTAGATGAATTGATTGCGAGCGGGATTGAGCCGCTGATTACCCTCTACCACTGGGATCTGCCCAGCGCCCTGCAGGATAAGGGCGGCTGGCTGAACCGGGAGATTGCGGACGTTTTTGCACGTTACGCCCGTATCATCGCCCAGCGCTTCAAGGGACGCGTCCGAAACTTTATGACCATCAACGAGCCTCAGTGCATTGCTCAGCTTGGCTATGGAACAGGCATTCACGCCCCCGGCTGGAAGCTGCCGGAGGAGAAGGTGGCTCTGGTTTACCACAACCTTTGCCTTGCCCACAGCGCTGCCCAGCGAGCCATCAAGGAGGTATGCGGCAAGGAAACCCTTGTGGGCGTGGTGCCATGCGGGAGCCTTGCATATCCCGAGAAGGATACCCCGGAGGGAAGGGAAGCGGCCTACCGCGCCAGCTTTGACCTGAAGGTGGGCTGGAGTTTCAACGTTTTCCTTGACAGCCTGATTCTTCACCACTATGACGACAGTGCGTCGGATGCCTTTAAGCGCTTCGCCGCCACCATTGATCCCGGGGACTGGGATATGATGGAAACGCCGGACTATCTTGGCCTGAATATCTATCAGGGCTTCATGGTCAACGAACAGGGCGAGGAAGTCAAGCGCAATCCCGGCTTCCCCCTGACCGCTTGCAAGTGGGGCGTCACGCCGGAAGTGCTGCACTATGGCCCTATGCACATCTACCGCCGCTACGGTCTGCCCATTTACATCACCGAGAACGGCCTGAGCTGCAACGACAAGGTCTATCTGGACGGGAAGGTGCACGACCTTGACCGGATTGATTTCCTGCACCGTTATCTTTTGGAGTTGGGCAAGGCCATCGAGGAAGGAACGCCCATCCGTGGATATCTGCAGTGGAGTTTTCTGGATAACTTTGAATGGAGCTCCGGCTATGACGAGCGCTTCGGCATTGTCTACGTAGATTACCGTACCTGCGAGCGAATTCCCAAGAAATCTGCTGCCTGGTACGCCGATGTCATCGCGACCAACGGTGAGAACTTATAAAGAAGCTGCTTTCTATGAAACGTTCTGATACTATTTCCTGATTAAAATCTTAATTTTAATCAGGAAGGCATCGCCTGA
>URPI01000018.1 GCA_900549705.1 uncultured Eubacteriales bacterium | reverse complement strand
ATGGGGGACGCGAAAATTTTGCCGTAATCCGCTTTCAGGCAGTTGAGGATTTTGCCGCGCACCGGCATGATGCCCTGAAATTCCGCGTCCCGGCTGAGCTTGACACTGCCCAATGCGGAATCGCCCTCCACGATATACAGCTCCCGCACCCCGGCGTCCCGGCTGCGGCAGTCCACGAATTTCTGCACCCGGTTGGCAATGTCGATGGAGCCGGAGAGCTTCTTTTTTACGCTGGACTTGGTCTTTTCGGCGGACTCCCGGGCGCGCTTGTTCACCAGAATCTGCTCCGACGCCTTATCGGCCTCCTGCTTGTTCTCGATGAACCAGACCTGCAGCTGCTCCTTGAAAAAGGCAGTCATGGCGTCCTGCGTGAATTTGCTGTTGACGCTCTTTTTCGTCTGGTTTTCAAAGCAGCCGATGGTGGAGAAGCAGTTGGTCACCAGTACCAGCGAGTCCTGAATGTCCTGAAAAATGATCTTATTTTCGTTTTTGGTGTATTTGTTATTGTCCCGGAGGTACTTGTCGAAGGCCGCCGTGAAGCCGGAACGAACCGCCTTGTCGGGGCTTCCGCCGTATTCCAGCCACGAGGAATTGTGGTAATACTCAATGTGGCTGATCTGCTTGGAGAAGCAGAAGGAGGCCGTGATCTTCAGCTTCATCTCCGGGCGGTTTTCCGCGTCCCGCCCCCGGCGCTCGGCTTCCCAGTAGACGGGCATGGTAAAGGCGTTGTCCCCCACCAGCTCCTCGATATACTGCTTGATGCCGCCCGGATAGCAATATTCCTCCTGCTGGAATTTGCCCCCCACCTGATTGCGGAAGCGGAAGGTGATGCCCTTGTTGACCACCGCCTGGCGGCGCAGCACGTCCCGGTAGTATTCCACAGGGATATTGATGTCGGTAAACACCTGCTTATCCGGCTTCCAATGGAAGATGGAGCCGGTTTTTTTCCGGTCAGTGGGCTCCTTTTTCAGGCCGCCCACATTTCTGCCCCGCTCGAAATGGAGGTCGTAGCGATACCCGTCCCGGCGGATGGTGGCATCAAAAAATTCGGAGGCATACTGGGTCGCGCAGGAGCCAAGGCCATTGAGACCCAGGGAATACTCGTAGTTTTCGCCGTTTTCGCCGTACTTGCCGCCAGCGTACATTTCGCAGAACACCAGCTCCCAGTTAAAGCGCTTTTCCTTTTCGTTATAGTCCACGGGGCAGCCGCGCCCAAAGTCCTCCACCTCCACGCTCAGGTCTTCGTAGCGGGTGACAATGATGGTATCGCCGTGCCCCTCTCTTGCTTCGTCAATGGCATTGGACAGGATTTCAAAGACTGCGTGCTTGCAGCCTTCCAAATCATCCGAGCCAAAAATAACTGCCGGGCGCTTACGCACCCGGTCTTCTCCCTTCAGCATGGAGATACTGGTATTGCCGTACTGTTCTTGCTTTTTTGTTGCCATAATTCCCTACCTGCCATAGTTATCCATTTTATTTTGTTTATTATATCCGCATTTTACAAGAAAGTCAACCACCCTGCAAAGGGCACGATTTTCCCTCTTGTTTTTTTGACAAATCCCGGTTATAATAGGAAAACAAAAGAATTACAGGAGGTCATTATCATGGCTGTTAAAATTGAAAAAGAAACCATCATCGGCGACATTCTGGACATTGCTCCTCAGAGTGCGCCCCTGTTTTTTGCGATTGGGATGCACTGCCTGGGCTGCCCCTCTTCCCGGGGTGAGACCGTTGAGGAGGCCTGCATGGTGCATGGCGTTGACTGCGACGGTTTTCTGACCCAGCTGAACCACTTCCTGGAGGCTTACGAAGCAGACCAGGCCAGCAAGGGCTAACGTATCGGGGGCTGCCAAGGGCAGCTCCCTTCTTTTTGTAATTCTACCTCTGGAGGTATTCAATGAAACTCCCCCTTTCCAATCGCCTGCTTACCTGCTGCGGCTTTGTCCGCCCGGGAGACCGGGTAGCCGATATCGGCTGTGACCACGGATACCTGGGCATTTATTTGCTGCAACATAAAATTGCCTCCGCAGTTATCGCCGCAGATGTCAACGCTTCTCCCCTGCAATGTGCCAAGGAGAACGCCCTGAAATTCGGCGTACAAGACCGAATGCATCCCTATTTATCCGATGGCGTGCAGCAGATTCCCCGAGATTTCGACACCATGGTTTGCGCCGGGATGGGGGCGGATACCATGATTTCCATTCTCTCCGCTGCCCCCTGGCTGCAAAATCCCCAATACCGACTGATTCTCCAGTGCCAGAGCAAGCGCCCGGAGCTGCGGAAATATCTGGCTGCCCACGGCTTCTCCATTTCCCGGGAAACACTGGCACAGGACGGAAAGTTCATCTATCCCGTCACCGAGGTGATTTATCAGCCCCCCGCCCCTCTTGCTCCCTGGGAGTATTATGTCTCAAAGCAGCTGCTCGATGACAATTCTCCACTGCTGCCCCTGTTTTTGAGGCGGGTCATCGGCGGCCTGGAGGACAGCTTGCCCGGCGCACACCAGCGGGGCGAGCAGGCAGTTCGTGAACTGGAGGAAATTCTGTCCCGATTAAGGGAAACGGAAAAGGAGCTGTTAAATGACAACCGTTTATGATATTGTCCGCTTTATGGAGTCCATTGCCCCACAGTCAAAAAAGGAAAGCTGGGACAATGTTGGACTGCTGTGCGGACGAAGGGACAAGCAAGTAACCACCATCTTGGTTGCCCTTGACCCCTTTGAAGACGTGGCGGAGGAAGCAGTGAAACTTGGCGCTGACCTGATTGTGACCCATCATCCGCTGATTTTTCACCCGCTGTACAGCCTGACAGATGACACAGCCATTGGGCGCACCGCTGCAACACTGCTGCGACACGACATTGCCGCTTTCAGCGCCCACACCAATCTGGACATTGCGCCCCAGGGCGTTGGTGCTTGTCTGGCGGCGGCACTGGGGCTGGAGGACATCTCCGTTATTGAACCCATTGAGAAGACTGCTGAGGGCGTTTGGGGACTATTGCGCATGGGGACCGTTGCCCCTCAACCGTTGGAAACCTTCCTGCTCCATGTGAAGCAGCAGCTCCACACACCGGCTGTGCGGTACGCCCCTGCCTCCGAAAAGGTTCACCGGGTTGCGGTGGGCGGCGGTGCCTGTGCGGACGAATGGAAAAGCGCTTTAGCGGCAGGATGTGATGCCTTTGTCACTGCAGATGCCAGGTATAACGACTTTTGGGATGCCCGGGACGCGGGACTGACGCTGATTGATGCCGGACATTTTTACACCGAGAACCCGGTCTGCACCTATTTGCAGCAAATTTTGCAGGAGGCTTTCCCGGAAATCAGGGTTGTTCTTTCCCAGGTTCACCAGGACTGCATGAAATTCTATTGAGGAATTTTGAATTTAGTGTTGATTTTTTTACTTTTGAGTGCTAAAATAGTTTAGAAATTTTTTGAAAACGATTCCAGGAAGGGAAGATTACCATATGTCAGGACATTCCAAATGGCATAACATCCAGAAAACCAAAGGTGCGCAGGACGCAAAGCGTGCCGCTGCATTCACCAAAATTGCAAAGGAAATGATTGTCGCCGTAAAGGAAGGCGGCGGTGCAACCGACCCCGCCTACAACTCCCGCTTGGCCACCATCATCACCAAAGCCAAGGCTGCCAATATGCCCAACGATAACATCAAGCGGGTACTGGAAAAGGCTGCCAGTGCCGGCAGCGGCGAGAGCTACGAGTCCATCACCTACGAAGGCTATGGCCCCGGCGGCGTTGCCGTGATTGTGGAGACTATGACCGACAACCGCAACCGCACTGCCGGCTCCGTCCGTCACCATTTCGACAAGTACGGCGGAAACCTGGGTGCCAACGGCTGCGTCAGCTGGTCCTTCGACAAGAAAGGTGTTCTGGTCATCGACAATGAGGATGGCGACCTGGACGAAGACACCGTTATGATGGATGCCATGGACTGCGGTGCAGACGACTTTGAGCCGGAAGAAGACTGCTTCACCGTGTACACCACTCCTGATGATTTCAATGCCGTCGCCGATGCGCTGACTGCCAAGGGCTACAGCTTTGTCTCCGCCCAGATTGAGATGGTTCCCCAGAATTATGTCAAGCTGTCCCCCGAGGATGCCGACAAGATGGAGAAAATGCTCGACCTGTTCGATGATGACGACGATGTGCAGAACACCTGGCACAACTGGGATCAGGAATAATCCGCTCCTTCAAAAGCCGCTCCGAATTTGGAGCGGCTTTCTTTTTGGGACTGCCTCTTGAATCAGGCGTGGCTTTCCGGTATAATGCCCTTATCTGCACCACTGGAACGGAGAGAGAACCATGAACGAACTATACACCTGCCAATGCCGGGACGGGAAAACCGTTTCCGGTTTCTCCCGCTGGAGCCTGACCGAGCTGAAACTGATGAATCCGCTGGAGCTGGCAGCCGTATTGCAGGAGCTGCGGGACTATGCGCGGTACTATGAGGCAACCTTCTTCTACCCCGCCCTTTCTCTGCAAAATGAGGAAGCTGCTCTCACCCGTCGTTTTCAGCGCACAAAGCATCACACGGCCTGCTGCGGCGCTGTCACCGGTGTGCTGGGGGCGGTATGGCTTCTGCTGGTTCTGATTCCCGCCTTCCGCTTTTCCCAACTGACCATGCTGATGGCGCTGCTGACCCTGGTCAGCATTATCGTGCTGATTCCGTTTTTGTTTCTCCTGGTTTCCGCTCAGGAGGACTACGGAAAACGGCTGCCCCGCATTCACACGAAGCAGGGAAAGCTCGCCCAACAGGAGGAGCGGGAAATTTACGGGGATTATCTGGACTATCTCATCGGCGGGTATCTGATTTCACCGGAATACAGCCTGTGCTCCGAGGCGCTGGAAATGATGCGAAAGGCGCTGTGCGCCAAGCAGGCCAGCAATCTGGCAGAGGCCACCCTGCTATGCAAAAAGAAATTCGGAAAATCCCCGGTACCCCGGCTGATTACCTCCATCCACTCCGGCAGAGCTGAGGAACGCAATACCGGCACGAAACAAGCAAAGCGTCGTTTGGACATGACCGAGCAGGGGATGCCGGATATGCGGCTGATTTTGGAGCTATCCGGGTATCTCAACAGCTCCTTGCAGCGCTTCGCCGCCAATCAAAAGGCCGACAGCGAAGGGCCGGACAGCATTGCCGCCACCCTCACCTGCGATGAGGAGGGGCTGATTGCAGAATACCGCAGTCTGCGGGACGAAGAAAAGAAACGAATCCGCCGGGTGGTTCACAGCTTCCATACCAAGCAATACTAAATTTCATCACCGGATTTTGGCGGAGCTGCCCCAAGCGCAGCTCCGCTTTTTGTTTACAAAAAATGGGTTGCATTGGACTGAAATAATGCTATAATCAGCTTATATTCGGAAGGATGCAGAAGCCTACGGCGGCACCCTCCCAGGAAAGAAGGCGTTTTGATGGCTTTTTCAGAATTTTTGGAATCCCGAAGGGCACGGGCAAAGGCTCTTGTTGCTGCCCTGAAGGAACAATTTGAGTATGTCAGCGTGTTGGGCGTGGACACCCGCTCCAAGCACATCATGGTGAATGCCAACAGCAGCGGCATTCTCAACGGAGACGATACAGAATGCGGCTTTGTGGTAAAAATAAATAACGGCGGCTGCTTCTTTGAATACTCCATGGACGACATCGGCGCAGACATCCCGGCTGCTGCCGCCCAAGTGAAGGAATCCTTCACTGTCAGCAAGCTGCTGCGGGAAGGGAGCATTGACCGCATTGTGCTGAAGGATGAGCCTTTGGTGCAGTCCTTTGCCCGCCCCACCGATCTGGCCTCTTACAGCGATAAGGACGTGCTCAGCTTCGTCCAGAAAATGCAAAAGGAATTGCAGGCAAAGAGCGAGCATATTCTCAACGCTATGATTCGCGTGAGCACCCTGGAGGTCTCGAAGCTTTTTGTGTCCGCCAATCGGGAGCTTGACCAGAATTACACCTGGATTAACGGATTTATGGGACTGGCCTACCGGGAAAATGATAAGACGGTGCAGGTGTTCGGCTTCTGTGATTCCGCCAATATGGCTGATGTCATGGCAGAGCTTCCCGGAAAAATGGACGACCTTGTAGACCGAGCTCACCACCTGACCCTGGCAAAGCCCATTGAGCCAGGCGTATACGATGTGATCACCGCCCCCTCCATCACCGGACTGATTGCCCACGAGGCCTTCGGCCATGGCGTGGAAATGGATCAGTTTGTGAAGGATCGGGCGCTGGCAAAGCAGTACGTCGGAAAATATGTGGCCTCCCCCATCTGCAATATGCGGGACGGCGCTGCCGCTGCCCTCAGCGTTGCTTCCTACTTCTTTGACGATGACGGCGTGCTGGCAGGAAACACCCAGATTATCAAGGACGGCATTCTGGTCACCGGCATCTCTGACCTGGCCTCCGCCGCCCAGCTGGGAACTGCCCCCACCGGCAACGGACGGCGGCAATCCTCCCGCCGGAAGGCCTATTCCAGAATGACCAACACCTTCTTTGAGAAGGGCAAGGACAAGTTGGAAGACATGATTGCATCCATCCAGCATGGCTATATGCTGTTTGAAACCAGCAATGGCATGGAGGACCCCAAGAACTGGGCCATTCAGTGCGTTGCCCAGTATGGCATTGAAATTGTGGACGGCAAGCTGACAGACAACTATGTTGCCCCCGTGGTGATGAGTGGCTATGTTCCCGACCTGCTGAAATCCATCTCCATGATTTCCGATGATTTTGAAATTTCCGGCTCTGGCTACTGCGGTAAGGGCTACAAAGAATGGGTGCGGGTCAGCGACGGCGGTCCTGCGCTGAAAGTGAGGGTGAAACTGGGATGAAAGAACTCCGTCTTTTGCTCCGGGAAAATCCCGGTGTTACCGATTATATCATCAATACCCATGAGAAAAAGAGCTATGAGATGTTCTTTGTCAAGGGTAAGCTGGAAACCGTCCGCTGCACGAACACCTGCGATACCAGCGTGACGGTGTACGCCGCCCATGATGCGTTTTTAGGCAACGCAGATTTCTTCGTCTACCCTTCCACCACCGAGGAGCAGGTGAAAGGGCTGATTGAGGAAGCCGTGCAAAAAGCGCTGCTCATCAACAACAAGCCCTATTCCCTGCCCGCTGACGAAGCAGGAGAATACACCGTTGAAAGCAACTTTTCCGAGTTCAGCCCGGATGCTTTGGCTGCTGTGGTGGCAAACACCGTGTTTGATGCCAACCGCATTGAAAACGGCTCGCTGAATGCCGTTGAAGTGTTCGTCAACCGGCACCACGAAACCATCACCAACAGCCGCGGCATCCACAAGAGCCAGACCCGATATGATGCCATGGTGGAGGCTATCCCCACCTACAACGGCGCAGAACAGAGCGTTGAGCTGTATGAGCAGTATAACTTCAGCAACCTGGATGAAGAAACTCTGTACCAAGAGATTGCCGACATGATGACTGCCGTTAAGGCGCGCTATGAGGCCGTCAAGCCCCAGGAGGCACTCTGCTGCAAGGTGATTCTCAACAAGCAGGAAATTGCCACGCTGGTTTCCCGAATTGCCGGCGGTTTGGAGTATTCCTCCGTTTACAACCACTCCACCATCTTCAAAAAAGGGGACGACATTCAAAAGGCCACCACCGGCGACCCCATCAGCCTGACCATGGCCGGGGCGCTGAAGGGCAGCGTACACAGCAGACGCTTTGACAGCGACGGCATGACCCTGGGGCAGATGGAGATTGTAAAGGATGGCGTAGCGGTGAACTACTATGGCAGCAACCGCTATGGTCAGTATCTGGGGGAAACGCCCACCGGCAGTCTCCCCTGCGCCCATCTGGCGTTGGGCAGTATGTCTGAAGCTGAGATGAAGCAGGGCGCTTATCTGGAAGTGGTGTCCATGTCCGGCTTACAGGTGAGCTTCCTACAGGATTACATCGGCGGCGAAATCCGGCTGGCCTACTACCACGATGGAAGCAAGCTCATCCCCGTCACCGGGATTTCCGTTTCCGGCTCCCTGAGCAAGGTCTTGCAGACCATCCGCTTCTCCAGCACCGAGGCAATGCACGGCGCTTATGTGGGTCCTGACAAGGCACTGCTGGATGATATGAAGATTTTCTGATTTTAAATTTTGCAAAAGGAATCCCTCCGCGCCGGAATGAACCGATGCGGAGGTATTTTTACTGCCGGAGGGGACGGGGACAAGAGCGCTTCGCGCCATAAGCACTGCCGCTACTCGACGCTCTTGAGGGCCTCGGCCATGTTGATTTTCTCCAGATGGAAATAGAAGATGAAATCCACCGCCACAGCAAACACCAATGTCAGCGCCACAGAAATCAACAGCGAGGGCGTTTCCAGGATTGGGCGAATCCAGATCATCTCAATCTTAATCTGGCTGAGCACAAAGCGCAGCAGGAGCTTTCCCAAGGGGATGCCAAACAGCGTTCCAAACACAGTGAGCACCAGATTCTCCTTGAACACATACTGCGCCGTCTCGCCGGAGGTAAAGCCCAGCACCTTGATGGTGGCAATCTCCCGGATGCGCTCGTTGATGTTGATATTGGTCAGATTATACAGCACAATAACCGCCAGGATTCCGGCACAGATGACCACCACTACCACCACCAAATCCAAGGCAGCCATCATGGAATTAACCATTTCCGCAAGCTCCTGGCTCACCGTAACATTGGCAACGCCATCCTGCTTGTTGGCAGCGGCACCGGCTGCGCTGGGGTTCTTGCCCTCTCGCACGTCAATCAGCGCCATCTGCCATTCCGGCGCTGCACCCCACTGGTCTTCCACGGTTTGGGGGGACACAATGGCGTAGTTATAGACGTGGTTTTCATAAATGCCGGAAACGGTCACATCCAGGGTTTGCATATCCGGGTTGTGAAGAACGACCCTATCCCCTGTTTTCACTCCCAGAATATCCGCCATGCCCGCTGACAGCAGCGCTTCCCCCTGCCCCGGCATGGAAATCGTATTTTCATCCATATGAAGGTCAATAAAGTCCGTCAATTCTTCCTGCGCTGCCATCAAATAGATGTCTCTGGTTTGGTCACCCACGGAAATTTCACCGCTGACCTGATAATAAAACAGGATTTCATCGGCATATGGCTCCAACGCCCGGCAAAAATCCGTCTGCTGCTGTTGGGTTTGGCCACTGCGGAACATGACCTGCACATCATATTGGGTCACATCCCGGAACTGGACATCCACGATTTTGGAAATAGAATCCCGGATGCCAAAGCCGGTCATCAGCAGTGCTGTACACCCGCCAATGCCCACCAGCATCATCACCAGCCGCTGGCGATAACGGAAGATATTGCGAATGGCCACCTTATTGAGAAAGCTGATATGCCGCCACAGCGGAAGCCTTTCAATCAGCAGCGCCTTGCCGGAGGTAGGCGGTTTGGGACGGATCAGCTCCGCCGGAACCTCCTGTAAGGAGCGATGGCAGCAATACCAGCTGACAAGCATCATGGCACCGGTATAAAGCGCAGTGACTGACAAAGCCATCTTCCAATCAAAGCAGTGCTTGATATTGGGCGTAACAAAGGTCACCAGCTTATAGGCCTGCCACAGCACCGACGGGAACACAATGCTTCCGACAATGACACCGGTGCCGCAGCCGAAAATAGCACTGCTTCCGGCGTATTTCAGGTATTTTGAGGCAATGGAAACATTGCTGTAGCCCAGGGCTTTCAATGTGCCCATCTGGGTGCGCTCCTCATCCACCATGCGGGTCATGGTGGTGATGCACACCAGCGCCGCCACCAGCAGAAAAAAGGCCGGAAACACCCGGGAAACGCCCGCCACAATATCAGAGTTGCTGTCCAGGGAGTTATAGCCGATGTTGGTGGTTCTGTCCAGAACATATACCTCCGTTTCGGTAATATCAGCAACGGTCTTTTGTGCATCCTCCAATTTTTGGGCGGCTTCTTCCAGCTGCTGCTCTGCTTCACGGAATTTTTCGTCCGCCTCCTGCCGGGCTTCTTCCAATGCTGTCCAGCCGTCGGCCAGCTCCTGCTTGCGCTCCTCCAATTCCTTTTTGCCTGCCTCCAGCTCCCGTTCGCCCTCCCGGAGCTGCTTGCGGCTGTCCTCCAATTGCTGCTGACCGCTGGTAATCTGCTGATAGCCATAGACAATCTGGCTGTTCATGGAGGTGCGCTGGTTTCCGATTTCGGCATAGCCATCCCGAATCTGCTGGCGACCGGCACGGATTTGCTCCCGCTTGGAAAGCAGGTCTTCCCGCTGGGCTTCCAGTTCTGCCTGCTGGGCGGTTATCTCGTCCATCTTGGCATTCAACTCCGCCTGCTGGGCGGTCAGCTCTGATAGCTGGGCTTCATACTTTGCCTGCTCCTGCTGGCATTTTTCCAGCTTCTCCCGCGCCAGCTGCAAGGCAATGTCCGGCGCACCGATGCTTTCCAGGCTGTCCAGCGTCTGCTGTGCCAGGTCAGTATTCGTCTGAGCAATTTTGACCATTGCCTCCACCGGGCGGATGGCAATTCCAACCTGAGACAGACCGATTTTAATCTGGGTGATGCCGGATTGGATTTGAACCAGGCCGGCATTTATCTGCGCAATGCCGCTTTCTACCGCCTGGGAGGCCGCTTCCAGCTCAATTTCCTTGGCTTCCAGCGTGGAATTGGCGCTGCTCAACGCCGATTGGCCGCCAGCCTGGGCGGATTTCAGGGTTTCCCCGGAATCATCAATCTTTTGCTGCCCTTCTTCCAGCGCGGCTTTTCCGTCTTTCAGCTGCTGCTCGGACTCTGCCAAGGTCTTTTCGGCTTCCTCAATTGCCTGCTGACCATCCTCCAACTGCTGCCCGGAATCCGCCAACTGCTGCAAGGCATCTGCCTTTTCCCGCTCATAATCCGCTTTTCCCTGCCGGTATTCCTCCTGACCGTCCAAAAGGGCCTGCTCCGCCTGCTGCTTGGCAGACTGCAAGCGCTGCTGCGCAAAGGGTGTCAGCAACGGCTTGATTACATCGGCGGCATCGGACAGGGCATCGTTATATACCTGGGTATAGGGGGTATAGTCCCCCTCGATGGTGGCTTGAATCTCCGTATAATAAGCAACATCAAAGGCTTCTTCCGGAACAAAGAAATAATTGGTGATTCTGCCGCTGCCAACGGCGGTATTGCCCCGGTTGGTGTCCATATACAGCGGCGTACTCACGAGGCCAACGATGGTGAATTTTCGCTGGGTCAGCTGGTCAAGGGCGGTATCGGAATTATCATCCGTCATGGAAACCGTTTTGCCGATGACCTCTTTTCCGTTGTGGAAGCCATCTGCCAGGCATTCGTCCGGTGCCTGGGGCATTCTGCCCTCCAGCAGCACCAGGCGGTTGATTTTCTCCGGGATGGTATAGAAGCGGTAGACCGCCGATTCATCCCCACCCTGACACTGAGCAATCAGGTCGGAATAGAAAACGCCCTCGGCCTCTTTGATGCCCGGCAGCCGGGAAATCGGCTCCAGTTGGGATTTGTCCCAGCCATAGGTGGTAAGCAGCCGCAGGTCAAACATATTCTGGGCGTGCATATATTCCCGCCCCGTTTCCACCATATCCGTTTTGGTGGAGCGCAGACCAACAAACATACCGGCTCCCAGGGCAATAATCATGGCAATGGCGATATAACGCCCGAAGGATTTGGTGATGGAGCGCCGCAGATTCCGGCGCATCATATTTCTTTTCATTACCACTCAATCTCCGAAATATCCATGGGGTGCTCGTTTTTTTCGATGCCGCAGACCGTTCCGTTTTTCACATGAATTACCCGGTCGGCCATGGCGGTGAGCGCGCCGTTGTGGGTGATGATGACCACCGTCATGCCCGTTTTCCGGCCCGTATCCTGAAGCAGCTTCAAAATAGCCTTGCCGGTTTGATAATCCAAGGCACCGGTTGGCTCATCGCACAGCAAAAGCTTTGGATTTTTCGCCAAGGCTCTTGCAATGGCCACACGCTGCTGCTCGCCGCCGGAAAGCTGGCTGGGGAAATTTTTCATTCTGGCTTCCAACCCCACATCCTTGAGCACCTGGGCGGCGGGGAGCGGATGCTTGCATATCTGATTTGCCAGCTCCACGTTTTCCAATGCGTTGAGGTTGCCAATCAGGTTATAAAACTGGAACACGAAGCCCACATCCATGCGGCGGTACTGGGTCAGCTCCCGTCTGTCCATGCCGGAGATGTCCCGGCCATCCAGCAGCACCTTGCCCGTGGTCAGGCTGTCCATGCCGCCAAGGATATTCAGGAGCGTGGTTTTGCCCGCACCGGAGGGGCCGACAATCACCACCAGCTCCCCTTTTTCAATCTGGAAGGTTGCATCGTGAAGGGCGTTGATTTTCACCTCGCCCATCTGATAGGTCTTTCCAACGTTTTCAAATTCTACAAATGCCATGGCTCCCTCTTACTTTCCCCGAAACACCAAAAGTTTGCTGCCTACATAATTGAGCACCACAACCAGCACGCTGGTGACCAATTTCCAGACAATGCCGTTCCAATGGAGCACATCCACCGTCAGGAACAGGATTCCGGTTTCCACCAGCCAGGAAGCAACGCGGGTTCCCACAAATTTGGCAAACTCCGGCGCGACTACCTTCCATGTCCAATTGTGGCTTTCAAACACAAAAGGCTTGTTGGTCACATAGGCAAACAATACGGCAAACACCCAGGCAATGGAATTGCTCAGGGAAGCCGACTGCAAATAATGGTAACACGGAATGTATACAATGTAATTCACCAGGGTCGTTAAAACGCCGAACACCAGGTAGATGAGCTGGCTGCGGTATTTTTTGAGCAGCTCTTTGATTTTTGGAAGCATAAACACACCTCTGACGGAAAAAATATTTTGGACGGGTACTTGACAAACGAAAATAATTCGATATAATAATATCGATAATTAAATACGGAGTTGATTCAAAATGAAACTTGCATTTTTCGATACCAAAACCTATGATATGCCCGGCTTTGACCACCGTGCCGAGGGCACCGGCCTGGAAATCAAATACTTCGAGACCCGGCTGAACGAGGACACCGTTTCCTTGGCAAACGGTTATGATGCCGTGTGCGTGTTCGTCAACGACACCGTGAACGCCGCTGTG
The DNA here is from genome assembly GCA_900549705.1 of uncultured Eubacteriales bacterium. Classification (GTDB taxonomy): domain Bacteria; phylum Bacillota; class Clostridia; order Oscillospirales; family Oscillospiraceae; genus Faecousia. The sequence continues at coordinate 9,399 of URPI01000018.1, read as the reverse complement.
ATAGAGAAGCTGCACAGCTACGGCGTGAAGCTGCTGGTGCTGCGGTGCGCCGGTTTCAACAATGTGGATATTGCTGCCTGTCAGGGGAAAATCCGGGTATTCCGGGTTCCCGCCTACTCCCCCCATGCGGTTGCGGAGCACGCCATGGCGCTGCTGCTGACCATCAACCGCAGAACGCACAAGGCCTATATCCGCACCCGGGACTTCAATTTCAGCCTCCAGGGCTTTGTGGGCTTCGATCTGTACGGCAAGACGGTGGGTGTTATTGGCACCGGCAAGATTGGCCGGGTGTTTGCGGACATCAGCAAAGGCTTTGGCATGAAGGTAATTGCCTATGACAAATATCCCAATCCTGCCACCGGGCTGGAATATGTTTCCCTGGACGAGCTTTTTGCCCAGTCCGACATCATTTCTCTCCACTGCCCCCTGACCGAAGAAACAAAGCACGTCATCTGCGCCGACTCCATCGCAAAGATGAAGAAAGGTGTTACCATCGTCAATACCTCCCGGGGTGCTTTGATTAACACTGAGGATTTGATTACCGGCATCAAGGAGAAGAAGGTAGGCGCTGCTTGTCTGGATGTGTACGAGGAGGAGGGCGACCTCTTCTACGAGGACTATTCCGGCCATGTGGTGCAGGATGACACGCTGGTGCGCCTGATCGCAATGCCCAACGTGATTGTATCGTCCCACCAGGCTTTCCTCACCCAGGAAGCACTGGACAACATCGCCGCCACCACGGTGGACAATGTTCTGAAGTTCTTCCAGGGAACACCCAATGAGCAGACCGAGGTACTGCTGAGCAAATAACGTCTCTCCCCTGCCGGAATAACTCCGGCAGGGATTTTTTATAAGCCCAGGTCTTCCCCCACCAGGATGAATTTGATTCTGCCCGCCGGACGGCAATGGCGGGTGATGAGCAGCTGATTACAGATGCAATCAGCGCTGATGCAGTTCTGGCAGGAGCCGGTGCGCTTGCAGGGGGTGTCATTGGGAAAACGTTGGACGTTGGCCGGAGCCGCCACCGTGCGAGCACGAATCACAGCCTGCTCCAACGTATCACAAACCTTATTCATCCCCGCAATGACCAGCACCGTATCCGGCCCGAACGCAATGGCAGCCGCTCGGTTTCCGGTTCCGTCAATGTTGACCATCTGCCCATCCAAGCTCAGCGCATTGGCACCGGTGAGGAATACATTGGCAGTCAGGCACTGCTTTAAAATAGCGGTACGCTCCTCCTGGCTTTGAGCCGTTTCCCGGTCAAAGAGAGTGACAGGCTTTGAACGCAAAGCATCCATCAGCCCAATCTGTTGGGCAGACATGGCTCCGCCCCAGCCAACAGTAGCGCCGTCCGGCACCAACTCCAGCGCTTTTTGCAGCGCCTCCTCCCTTCTGTCACAATAATAAGCATCAAACTGGCGGCGGGTCAGATTGCCCGCCAGAATAGCGCCGCGCTTGCGGTACATTTCCTTTTTGGGATCCATGGAATCAACTCCTTTTTACAAAGTATAGCAAACTACGCTGGCATTGTAAACATCTGCAACAGTTTGTTCACAGAATATCGCAGCGTACTTCCGGCAAGCACCGCTAACGCCAGGAACCGTGCGGGGGATATGCAGCCTTGATTGGTTTCATCTTTCGCATATGGTCATAATATGTACTTTCTTTTTGTCGGAGATTATGTTCATATCGTGCGGCACCACGAAAAACAGCTGGCAGATTTTTGAGATCTGCCAGCTGTTTGGGTATTATCCGATTTTGCGTTCCGTCGGAACGGTTTTGGTTTTTTCCGCTGACGGGTTCGGGAGACAGCCGTTCATGCCCGCTGTCCGGCTGCTTCAAAGCTCACCGGCAATGGCGGAAATTTACGACCGCTGGGACGGCTTTTCAATGTCCGCGGAGGTACACAGTACTTTGGTGAGGATTCCATTTCTCCAATCCAGCGGAATGACGGTGGCCATGCGGCAGTCGTCCCCGTTCAGGGAGCAATATTCAAATTTCAGCACATCATCAGCCGTATGCAGATTCTCCCGGAATTTCTCAGGTGACATCATAACGCTCAGCGCGTCCAGCGGCGGCAATGTCATGAAATACTTCGCCGCAAGCTGAACAAGGTCAGTGTATTTTCCATTGAATGGGTAATCCCCGCCCTGGGACATGGAAACATATCCGTATTGGTCATTTTCCAGGTCACACACCGCAAAGCGACTCACCAGTGTTGACATTTTTTGAATCAAGCGCTCCACCTTGTCGTCCTCCGTCAGCGCCTCCTGACAACGCTCCACGCCGGACATCCGCTCCGCAGAGCAAACCTCCTCATCAATGTCAATCAGCACGCCGGTGACGCTGCTTGCAGTTCCATCCGGGCGGCGGCTGATTTCCGCCGCAACGTGAAACCATCCCCAGCCGTCTTTCTTTCGCATCAGGCGGCACTTCACCCCAATCTGGAACTGGTCATTCCGATCCCAGATAGCCGTCATCAATCGCCCCAGAACGGCATCCCGGTCAGCCGGATGCAAAACAGAAATCAAGGTCTTCAGTTCATTGGGGAAATCAAGCACATCCTCATAGCCCAAAATCCGGCGGAGCGCGTGACTCCAGCACACCTGGGTAATATTTCCTTCGGCGCTGCAATCCATCGACCAGGAACCAACGCCAATTGCCTCGCTGACCCGGGACAACTGATCCAGCCCCCTGTCTACCCGTGCAGAAAGCACCCAGACAGGAATTCCCTCCGCATCGACGTTATCCGTCTTGCACAGCCACACCGGCACAAGGCTGCCCCCGCCGGTGACAAACGAGGTTTCCCCGCTGTGGATGGCTTTCCACTTCTGCGGCGTTACAGTCATGGCGTTTTCCTCCCGCAAAAGCCGCCGCAGACTGCCGCCGGTAAACGCCAGGAAATCCTGATAGGTATAGCCGAGGCTGTTCAGCAAATCATCACTGGCCACCAAAACGGTCAATGCCTTATCATAGTAACCGACCATGGTGCCTGCGGCATGATTCTCTGCACTGACGCGCTCCATCGCTCTTTTGGTTCTTTCGCTGATTTTTCCATAGCCTTCGGCAAATGTATCATTTTCTCGGTTATATCCGTTGCTCATAGGTACCTCGAATATCATGGATTTGTCCAGTTTCATACACATGCTTCCAAAGAGGCGGAACGTGATATTGGAACAAACGGGCAGCAGAAGCGATATGTTTTGATACATTTAAAATTACGTTTCTCAGAATACATCGATACCCCTCCTTGTCGGCTCTACCCCGTGACGCAAGGCGGATCGCCATCCTCAGCCACAAACGGGTACAGTACCCCCCGGGAGGAACTGAAAAGGGGTCAAACCTGCAAAAAAGCATAGCTTGACCCCTACCGTTCAAAAAAAGTGCAACTGGCTGCCAGATGAAAGGCCCTATAGCTTTGCGTCACAGTCTTTCGGCTGCTTTGCTAAATATTCAGTTTTAAAAGCTTTATTTCAAACTTTTTACACGATTATATCATCTGAAATATAAATGTCAAGTCCGATTTTTCACCGTCGCACCAAAAGCACGGCAAAAATCGATTAAAAATGCGCCCCATTGCATGAAAAAACCATCTATACAGGGCAATTACACCACCAATAACTATTTTTCGCCAATGTTGACCCAGATGGCCGGGCGGACAGTGCCGCGATCACTTTCCACGTGACCGCCGTTATAGTCGATGGTGCCATCACTGTTGACACTCATGGCAAACTTGCTGCCGTCATCGCCGGTGGTACGCAACAGCCACCAGGAGCCGCCCGTGGTGGGGTTGACATATACATTCTGGCAGGAGCCATACACGGTTGCCTTGCAGATGCGGTCCTTGGCGCGGGGCAGATAAGTCTCGGCTTCCACATCACTCAGCAGGAATACATAATCATCATAGACGGATGTACCGCTGCTGAGAATGCTCCTCTGTTCCGAACGGGTAAACGCTTCCTCATAGAAGGTGGTGTTCAGCCAGTCACGGACGGAGCAGGTATCCCAACTCACGCTTTCCTTGCGGTAGTGGTAGCGCTCGCTGTCCAGCGCATACTGACTGAGCAGCAAAATCCGGTCAGACTTCACATCCAGCACAATCCATTCAATGGGTTCAGCACCGTCGTAGCGGATGTTATTCTGCTCATAGCTGCCAAACAACACCACATCCCCCTCCTGATATTTTGTCTCGGCAGACGCTGTGGATGTCACAAAAGACACGACAATGCACACCAGCGCCAGCATTGCGGCAATGCAGCACCGCAGAACGGACTTTTTAGAGTGTTTACGCAATAACATTACTATCTCTCCTTTTCATCGTTTGGTGTTTTCCTGCCCTGTGCAAAACCTGCTTTTCTCCTCCTTCCAATGCTTTCGCCGTTTTACCGCAATATGCCGGAGAACCGCACTGGGTTTCTCCGGCATTTTTTGCCCGCAATTATTCAACCGTAATCCAAATAACCGGACGAACACCGGCATCCTGCCGGGTAACCTCCCGCCCGTTGACGCTGACACCGCCAAGGCTGGTGGTGTAGGTCACATGGTCATTGAGATAGCTGGTCGTCCGCAGCCACCACAGCACGTCGGATTGATATGTTTGACAGTCAAAGTTTCGTTTTCCTCGGTTACCGCCAAGAAAGCAAATTCACCGAACCAAGAATATCATAGCACAAAATTCCGAAACTGAAAGAGCGTTCAAAAAGATTTATATGCTTCAACAAAACAGCGAGCCGTCAATTGGACATTCTGCTCAAATACAATGGGTTTCCTTTACCGACCGGCGTACAACAGGCAATCACCCAGGAAGATAACATTGCTGCCCCACTTTCCTTGGATGGCATCCGTCGTAAAAAGCAGCAGTACACCATTATCGCAGGCATTGTTCAGATCGCTGTTGTCAATGCGCAGAATATCCCCCATTTTCCAAAAGCACCGGAACCCTCACCCCGTTTTTAGGGTGGGATATTTTTACGCCATTGTGAAATGTACCACTGAGGTTTTGGGAATTGTCGATATGACCGTTGATATGCTGTACACAGAGCCAACCTCCGGTCATACCTTCTCCTTCTTTGCCAACCAGAACCCCGTGTTTGACGTACAGCACGGCTATCTGGCAGGTGTATACACCGATGACGCAACTTATAAATTTACCTATGATTCAAGCATTGCGTCCTGAAAGGCCGCCAATTTCTTCACCATCTATGTTAGTGGCTGCCGTAATATCCCGCAAGTGGTTATAAGCAATAATGCCGCGCATTCACATATGCTTTGCGTCATAAGTGTCACAATTGGTCAGGTGATTACGATGCCTATACCCGTGCAGCCTGCGGCGGAAAACGCCGCAGAAGCATTTGGAATTCTGTGCAACAAATGCTTCCCTTTTGTTAAACTGTATAGGTCGCAAAAATGAGAAAAGCTCTATGGCACCCGGTTTTGGATTGCCATAGAGCCTTTATTTTACTGCCAGGAAAGAAAAAGAAGCAAGCCTCAGAAGAAGCTTGCTCTCTTTTGGTGGGCGAGGCGGGACTTGAACCCGCACGTCCGCAGTGAACACTAGAACCTGAATCTAGCGAGTCTACCAATTCCACCACTCGCCCATATAATCGCTCGAGAATCTCCCTTGCGAGGTCGTTTCCCTCAGCGCTTTGATATAATATCATGGGGTGCGTGATTTGTCAACTGTTTTTTTCAAATTTTTTGAATTTCAATCCTTGTAATAAAGCATACAATGGCAATAGCCCTTGAAATTGGGGTCGGCAATCTGGTCGCGGAATTCCTTGCACATACACTTATTCTCCTCCGTCCGCTCCAATCGGCAAGGACAGTATCCGCCGGTGCGCTTCAACCCCTCCCGGACAGCGGCAACAATCTCTTTGTCTTCATTCAACCGAACTGACATCTCTATTTCTCCTCTCAGCGGTTTAACTTGGTAATGCATCTATTATATCAACAATTGGGATATTTTCAAGAGGGTAGTGCAGCTTCATACGATGATGCCCTGAATGCAGCTTTCATACAGGAAATCGACCAGAATTGGGCTGCTGCCCGCATGAACCGCTCCCTGTCAAGAACCGGCCATCCGCGAAAACACCGCAAAATCCAGAAAAGCAGTTAGAAATAAAACATTCCTAACTGCTTAACTGTGGCGGAGTGAGAGGGATTTGAACCCTCGCGCGCTTTTTAGACGCCTACTCCCTTAGCAGGGGAGCCCCTTCGGCCTCTTGGGTATCACTCCGAATTGAAAGAAGTTATTCACTTGATTGCCTGGATATTCTAGCACACCCCTTTCCGATTGTCAAGCACAAAAATCATCTTTTTTCCTTTTTCATCACCGGGAAGGATTTCAGGTCTGCCAGCAGGACAACATTCCCCCTCCCTTTCGGGCTGGGGAGAATGGATTCGCAGAAGCCAATTCGGTGATAAAAATCCAGATTCAGCTCATGCGTGCGACTTACATCCATCAAAAGGCAGTGAAACCGGGCGGCAAATGAGGCCGGAATCAGCTCCATCATTTGCAGGAGGGACGTTTCATCGTTATACTCCCAGCGGTAACGGAAGCAGGTCAGTGTGACGGAGCCGCCGAGCTGGCGATCGGAGGGCGTGAACAGGGCATAGCCAACCAAACTTGTTCCCTTATAAAAGCCCCAGACTTCCTTGCGTTCCAGCAGAGGGCGTAACGTCTGCCAAGAGTCCGCCGTACCGCAGTAGCTTCGGGTGATTTCCAAAAGGGACAGCATATCATCCGGTGACAGGCTGGCACAGCTGATTTTCTTCATCTGCATAGCTGGTTTCTCCTTTTTTACTGCATCAGGAATTGGACAAGCTCCCGGGCGGCAGGTGTTTGGGGACGGTGGCCGGAGTGCAGCAGGATAATTTTGCGGGGCGGGATTGGCTCGGCAACAGAAATCTGAAACACGGTGCTGCCCAAGTCCTCGCGGTGGACAAAGTGCTCCGGTACAAAGCCGATGCCCAGATTGGCCTTGACCATAGGCAGAATCTGGTCAGCGGTGGCGGCCTCGATATCCGGCGCAAAATTCAGGCAGTGCTCAGAGAAAAAGTGGGTATAGAATGCATAGGTGCCGGTTTGTTCTCCCAGGGAAATGATGGGATGGGCACTGAGCGCTTCCAGGGAAACGGGTGCGTGGGACAATTCCTCAAAGGCAGAGCCGCCCACGGCGATTTCCTGGACGGCCATGAGCGGGATGCTGCTCAGTTCCTCTGGAATGGCTGTTGGCGCAGTGACCACAGCCAGGTCTGCCATCCCTGCCTGAAGGTCAGCAATGGCGGCGGGTGTAGTATCGTTAATCAGCTTGAGGTGGACGCTTGGATAGCGGCCGCGGAAGGCTTTGAGCGCAGGCAGGAGCATGGTGCGCAGGGCTACTTCGGTTGCGGCAATGCGCAGCACCCCACCGTCCAGCCCCTGACCGCGAGCCAGCTCCTCCTCCGCCGCTTGCAGCTGCTCCACTGCGATGGTCACATGGCGGTACAGTGCTTCCCCTTCTGCCGTCAACGTCACCTGACGATTGGAGCGGATGAACAGAGGGCACCCCAACTCCCGCTCCAGGTTGCGGATGGTACGGGTGATGTTGGGCTGGCTGTTCATCAGGCAGGCTGCTGCCTGGGTGAAGCTCTTTAATTTGGCAACATAGTAGAAAATACGATAGTATTCGTAGTTAATATTCATCAGGTACTCCATATCGATTTGATATGCTTTTATGATTATTGGGTATTTTACATATTATGCCTTCTTGATTATAATGGAGATGAGAAATGAAGTCAAGGTAAATGGAGGAATTTTAAATGAATAAGGACTTGACCAGCGGAAACCCTTCGACAGTGCTGTGGAAATTCTGTCTTCCGCTGTTCGGAAGCATCATTTTTCAGCAGTTGTACAACATTGCAGACAGCTGGGTGGCAGGGCGCTTCGTGGGGCAGGATGCCCTGGCTGCCGTGGGCAACAGCTATGAAATCACACTGATTTTCATTGCCTTTGCCTTCGGCTGCAACATTGGCTGCTCGGTGATTGTGTCCCAGCTCTTTGGTGCAAAAAATTACCGCGACATGAAAACCGCCGTTTCCACTGCCATGATTGCCAGCGGTGTGCTGTGTTTGGTGCTGATGGGCATCGGCATTCTGGGCTGCAAGAGCCTGCTGACCCTGATTCGCACGCCGGAAAGCGTGTTTGCGGATTCTGCGCTGTATTTGGACATTTATGTGTGGGGTCTCCCCTTTGTTTTCTTCTATAATATCGCCACAGGCATCTTCTCTGCCATGGGCGACAGCAAGACACCCTTTATTTTTCTGGCAGTGTCCTCCCTCTCCAACATTGGCATGGACATTCTGTTTGTGACTGCGCTGAAAATGGGTGTTGCCGGTGTGGCATGGGCCACCTTTATCTGCCAAGGTGTCAGCTGTGCGCTGGCATTGCTGGCTGTAATGAAGCGGCTGAAAAAGATTCCCAGCGGCGAAAAGGGTGCGGTATTTTCCTTCCCGCTGCTCAAGCGGCTGACGGTGATTGCAGTGCCCAGCATTTTGCAGCAGAGCTTTATTTCTGTGGGCAACATTTTGATTCAGAGCGTCATCAACGGCTTCGGAACTGACGTGATGGCGGGCTACTCCGCGGCGGTGAAGCTGAACAACCTGGTTATCACATCCTTTACCACCCTGGGCAACGGCGTTTCCAATTACACCGCACAAAATCTGGGGGCGCAGAAGCTGGGGCGCATCAAAGAGGGCTTCCGCGCCGGGCTCAAGCTGGTGTGGCTGCTGTGCATTCCCCTGACAGCACTGTACTGCACCTGCGGTAATGCCCTGATGAAGTTCTTCCTGGATGCCCCCACGGAGTTGGCGCTGAAAACCGGCATTGTTTTCCTGCGGGTGCTGGCTCCCTTCTATTTTGTCGTGTCCGCAAAGCTGGTGACCGATGGCATCCTGCGGGGCGCAGGACGGATGCGCCAGTTTATGGGAGCAACCTTCACCGACCTGATTTTGCGGGTGCTGCTGGCCTTTGTGCTCTCCGGGACGGCGTTGGGTGCCACCGGCATCTGGTGTGCCTGGCCCATCGGCTGGTGCGTTGCGACGGTGGTTTCCATTTGCTGCTACCGTACCGGTCCCTGGAATCAGGGTGTGGAAACGGCAGAGCTGGAAGCAAAAGCAAAACAGGAGGAGCCCATTGCCGAGGCAGAAGCCGAGGAAGAAGCAGACATCGTCATTTAACAGGCCATAGCTTTTACCGGGATGCGAATTGCATCCCGGTTTTTGCTGCTTACAAGGCGACAGGACGATTGCATGAGTTAAAATTATATGAACACATTATTGACACGAAGATATGGAACAACCATCTTCGTTGTGTGGATTCAGCTTATGGTTAGCACCCCTTGGCTTCCCCCGGGGGGAAGC
>URPI01000017.1 GCA_900549705.1 uncultured Eubacteriales bacterium | reverse complement strand
CCGCCCAGCAGCGATAGAGCGGGTCGCACTGCATCACCGCGCCGCGCCCGCCGCCATAGGGATAGTCGTCCACCTGATTCTGCTTGTTTGCGGTGTAGTCCCGTATCTGGTGGGCTTCGATGGAAATATATCCCCGCTCCTGCGCGCGCCCCAGAATGCTTTCGGAAAGCACATCCCCCAGCGTGTCGGGAAACAGCGTCAGAATGTCAATCCTCATCGCTTGCCATTCCCTTCAGCAGTTTCACCTGCATCTGATTTCTTTCCAGATCGGTGGAAAGAATGAATTCCTTCACCGCGGGGATCAGGTACTCCCGTTCCCCCTGCACGACGTAGACGCTGTTGCCGGGGTAGTCCAGCACCTCTTTGATCTTGCCGATGCACGCACCGTCTGCGTAGACCTCCACGTCCACCAGCTCGGAGGCGAAGATCAGCTCGTCGGAGATGTCCTCCCGGTACAGCTCCACGCCGTTGACGGCCACATAGAAACTGTTGCGTTTGGGCAAATCCAGCCGGACACAGGCAAAGCCATCCCGGTCGGCTACATACGAATAGATGATGTTGCCGCCGGAGGGAGCATCGCTGTAGCGGCAGAAGCCGTTGCTGCTCTGCTCGGTGACCTCAATGCCGCTGCCGTAGATGTCCCGGTAGTTGTTGGAAATTTCATGCCACACATCCTCTGTAACACCCGTTGCCGCCCGGAACAGCTCATTTTGGAAGCCAAAGGAATTGTCACCGGAGAGAAAATCCACCTGTGCCAGCTGGCTTTCTGCCAGGAAGCCCAAGGGGAGGTAGGCGGTGTTGCGGTATAGATATACCTGGCCGTAGTGGTGAACCTCCTCAAAGACGGAGCTGTTCCGGTCTCGCCCCTCCCGCTCAATCATGTATTTCAGATTCAGGAACAGGTTTGCTACCGGTGAGCTTTCTTCAAAGCAATAGCGGTTATAGGTGTTTTTTGCTCCATAGCCCAGTGCCTTCATAAACTCGGTGATGTGGACATTGGCGGAGCTGGTAAAGGCGGAAATACCGCTGTAGCCGTTCAGCGCACCATCGTTGAGGGTCTGGGAGTGAGCGGTTTCCGCCCGGTAGAACAGGGTGTCCTGCTCCCGCTCCTGCATATAGCGAATCATGGAGGCAGCATATTCCGTCCCCCTGGGGTAGTCGGTGACATTGGTGCCGGGGAAATAATAACCAAAGGCGCACAGAGTTGCTGCCAGCTCCAATGCAAGCACACTGCACAGGCAGCGCTTGGCAACCTTATAGTGCCTGCGGGTAGCGCGGCGCACGCGCAGGGTTTCCTCCGGGGTGTCCTCCTTCTGTTTCGGTTTCAGGGAGCCTAACAGCAGGATGACAAAGAACAGGGTAAAGAAAAATGCGTTATAGATGATATACAGATGCACTTCCCGCACGGTGCCGAACAGGCTGATGCTTTGGGTTTTCAGAATATCGTTGTTGCAGCACAGCACCGCCGCCGTCAGCAGCCCCGCGGCCACCACCTGCAAGGGGTCAAATTTCCGGCGCAGTGTCCAGGCGCGGTAGGCCACCACCAACAGCACAAAGCTATAGAGAAAGCTGAACCGATAGGGAATCATGTTGGGGAAATGGAAGCCATGCCAGACATAGTCTAACTGCCGGATGATGAAGCTGACATTGAAAAACACCAGCAGGAACAGGGCACAGAGCTTTTCCTTCCACTTCACGTCCCAGGACAGCAGAAACAGGAAGCCCAGCAAAATGGTGCCCACACCGCAGTAGAGGTTGGGCAGCCCCTCTTTGAAGGTGGGGGTGATGCCGCCGCCCATGTTGCCTGCCACCTGACGCATGGCATCCAGCAGCCCCCGGAAATCCTGTGTGGAGGCAATATTCAGCCGGAAGCCGGTGGGGAACTGATTGACGCTGGATTGCGTGGTTTGCAGTGCGGCCAGAGCGGTAACGGTGAGAATTGCCGTCATGCCCAGCGCCAGCAGGGAGTATAGCCCGATGCGAACCAAATCCCCGAAGAAGCCCTTCATGCCCTTGGGGCAGCAGATTTCGTAGCAGAAGAAGCTGAGGAAAACAAAGAAGCACAGAAACAGGCCGATATAGTAGTTTGCAATGACCCCCAATGCCAGGGTCAGGGTGTAGAGGATGAACTTTTTCTCCCGCAGCAGCTGCACCATGCCCAGCATGATGAGAGGCAGCAGGGCAAAGCTGTCCATCCACATCACATTCCACTGATAGCCCAGCGCCCAGGCACACAGGGCGTAGAAGCTGCCGAACAGGGCAATGGAAATGTCCTCCCGCTGGAAAATTCGCCGCAGGAAAATGCTGAAAAACAGCCCTGCCAGCCCCAGCCGGATGGGCACCAGCATACAATAGAAATTGAGTACCTGACTGTCCGGCACCAGCACGCTCAGCAGGTTCAGGGGACTGCCCAGGTAGTAGGCAATCAGCCCCAGATAGTCCACACCCATGCCCACGTCCCAGCTGTACAGCAGGCTGCTTCCGCTGCGCAGCGCCCGGCGGAAGGCCGCGAAGAAGGGATAGTACTGGTGATAGTTATCCGAATACAGCATGGCGGAGGTGCCGAAGGGGTGATAGCCGCACACCAGCATCACCAGCAGCATTCCGCAGAACGGTATCAGAAAGGCCAGCAGGTGATTGCGCCAGCTGCCTTGCAGACGGGTCTTTTGTGTTAAATCCATTTGGGTTCCTCCCAGTGATATTCGCCCCCAGGGAGCGTATGATAGGGTTGCTTCCCGTTATTTTACCATGTTTTCCTCCAGGGGTAAAGGGTTTTTCTGTCCTCAAATTTGAAGAAATCATTAAGGAAGCGCCCACGGCACTGGTAAGCCGTGGGCGCAAAGCCGCTTTTTTAGATAATCAGACAAATCAGTCCGTTGGCACCCTCGTTGACAATCCGGGTCAGCGTACCCCGGAATTTGCCCCGGACATCCTCCGGCATTCGGGTGAGCTTGGCGTTCAACCCGTCTTGAATCAGGTCATACACCGATTTGCCGAAGATGTTGCTCTGCCACAGATTGTCCGGGTTTTCGTCCTTGAGATAGTCAATAAGCTGCTGGCTCTGCTTCTCGTCCCCCACCATGGGGCTGATTTCTGTGTCGATGTCCACGCGCATCATGTGGATGGAGGGTGCGCCGGCCTTCAGCCGTACCCCATAGGAGCCGCCCCGTTTGAGGATTTCCGGTTTCTCCAGCTTCATTTCCTCCGCCGTGGGCATCACCACGCCATAGCCGGTGGCCTTGACGGAGGCGAGAGCCGCGGAAATTTTATCGTACTCCCGCCGGATTTCTGACAGCTCGGACAGCAGGTTTATCAGTGCAGCATCATTCTGGATGGGGATGCCTGCCCGGCTGCTGAGAATCTCATAAAACAGCGCCTCTGGCAAAATGATGGTGCAGCTGACCACGCCGCTGCCGAAATCCACGCTGCGCAGACTGTAGTCCTGCACCAGCTCCAAAGCTGCCAGGGGAGCCAGTGCCTGCTCGGCCTGCCCCAAGTCGGTGATTTCACCGGCTCGCTGGAGGAGACTCTGGTACAGCGCTGTTTTTACCGGATGTTCCGCTTCCAGAGCATCCAGCCACCGGGGCAGGAACACCCGCAGCTCCGTCATGGGGAAGGCGGCCAGCACCGCCTGGAAAAGTCCGGCGATGCCGGGTTTGTCCAAGCTCTGGCAATCGGCAACATATGGCCGGAGTCCGTACTCCTTTGCAATATACCGCTCCACCGCTTTTGCCAGTTCGCCCCCCGGCTCCCGGCTGTTCACCACCACCAAAAAGGGCTTGCCCGTGGCCTTCATGTCCAGAATGGCTCGGCGCTCTGCCGGAACATAACTGGCGCGGGGAAGGTCCGCAATGCTGCCGTCGGTGGTGAGCACCAGGCCGATGGAGCAGTGCTCCTCCATCACCTTTTTGGTGCCCAGCTCTGCCGCCTGGGTCATGGGAATTTCCTGGTCATACCAGGGGGTTGTCACCATGCGGGGAACGCCGTTTTCTTCCGCCCCCACCGCGCCGTCTACCATGTAGCCCACGCTGTCAATCATCCGCACCCGCAGGCGGGATGTACCGTCCGGGGAGATTTCCACCGCCTCCTCCGGCACAAACTTCGGTTCGGTGGTCATAATGGTTTTGCCGGAACCGCTCTGGGGCAGCTCATCCCGGGCGCGCTCCCGGCGATATGGCTCCTCAATGGCGGGAATCACCAATTCCTCCATGATTCGCTTGACCAGGGTGGATTTTCCGGTTCGCACCGGTCCCACCACACCGATATAGATATTGCCGCCGGTTCTTGCGGCAATTTCCGAATAGATTTCCTCCATCAAGAGCCTCCTGTCCGGCAGGAGTAGGCTCCTGCCATGGTTTAGTTCAGAATATGCCTGGGACGGGACGGCTAGAACCGGCGATTCATGGATAGATGATAACTTGATTGTGTTGAAATGTGCAAAGAAAATGTTGAATTTTATAAGAATTGGATTTTTTCATTGACAACATCCATTGGCTGATGTATAGTTGGCACAGAAATATATAAAATGATTCTGCAATTTCCGAAAGGAGCAATTTTATGGTTACGATTCAGGAGCTCTATGACCTTGAACACACCCAGGCCAAAAGTTATCTGGAACAGTTCACTTATCCCTGGGAAGCGCTGAAGGGCATCAAGGATTTTATTGTGCAGCTGGGCAGCACGTTGGGGGATGACTACCAAGAGGTCAGTCCCCAGGTCTGGGTACATCGGACGGCAACGGTGGCACCCACCGCCTATCTGGGTGCCCCCTGCATCATCGGCGCAGGTACCGAAGTGCGCCACTGTGCCTTTGTCCGGGGCAGCGCCCTGGTGGGGGAAAATTGCGTGGTAGGCAACTCTGTGGAGCTGAAAAACGTAATCCTTTTTGATAATGTCCAGACTCCTCACTATAATTATGTGGGCGACAGCATTCTGGGCTATAAATCCCACATGGGGGCGGGCAGCGTGACCTCCAACGTGAAGTCGGATAAGACCCTGGTGGTGGTAAAGGACGGCAAGGAGCAGATGCCCACAGGACTGAAGAAGTTCGGTGCCATGCTGGGCGATTTCGTAGAGGTGGGCTGCAACAGCGTGCTGAATCCCGGTACGGTCGTGGGCCGCCATACCAACATCTATCCCACCTCCTGTGTCCGGGGGGTTGTTCCTGCCAATCATATTTGGAAGACCGGCGGCGTTGTTGTTGCCAAGCACCAGTAAAGGAGAAACTTATGGGTAAATATTTTGGAACGGACGGCTTCCGGGGAGAAGCCAACTGCAACTTGACTGCTGACCACGCCTTCAAGGTGGGTCGTTTCCTGGGCTGGTACTATTGCCAGCTGAAGCATCGTGCCGGTTCCGACCAGCCCGCCCGCATTGTCATCGGCAAGGATACCCGCCGCTCCAGCTATATGTTTGAGTATAGCCTGGTGGGCGGCCTGGTGGCATCCGGTGCCGATGCCTACCTGCTCCACGTTACCACCACCCCCTCGGTGGCCTATGTGGCACGCACCGATAATTTTGACTGCGGCATTATGATTTCTGCCAGCCACAATCCCTATTATGACAATGGCATCAAGCTGATTAACAGCTCCGGTGAAAAGATGGACGAGTCTGTGATTCGCCTGGTGGAAGCCTATCTGGATGGGGATTTGTTTGCTTTTGACCGCCATTGGGAGGAACTGCCCCTGGCAAAGCGGGATCAGATTGGACGCACCGTGGACTATGTGGCAGGCCGTAACCGCTATGTGGGCTACCTCATCAGCCTGGGAATGTACTCCTTCAAGGGCAAGCGGGTTGGCTTGGACTGCGCCAACGGCAGCTCCTGGAACATTGCAAAGAATGTGTTTGATGCCCTGGGTGCCAAGACCTATGTGATTAACGCAGAACCGGATGGCTATAACATCAACAAGAATGCCGGCTCCACCCACATTGAAGGGCTGCAAAAGCTGGTGGTGGACAACGGCCTGGATGTGGGCTTTGCCTTTGACGGCGATGCCGACCGCTGCCTGTGCGTGGACGACAAGGGCAATGTGGTCACCGGCGACCATATCCTGTATGTCTGCGGCAAGTATATGAAGGAAAAGGGAATGCTCCCCGGCAACACCGTGGTTACCACCATTATGAGCAATTTCGGCCTGTATAAGGCCTTTGACGAGCTTGGCATTGAATATGCCAAGACCAAGGTGGGCGACAAATATGTGTATGAGCACATGATGCTCAACAACAACCGCCTGGGCGGCGAGCAGAGCGGACACATCATCTTCTCCAAGCACGCCTCCACCGGTGACGGCATTCTCACCAGCCTGATGGTGATGGAAGTGATGATGGAGAAGAAGCAGAGCCTCAGCGAGCTGTGCAAGGGCTTCACCTTCTATCCCCAGGTGCTCAAGAACATCCGGGTTGCCAACAAGGCCAATGCCCAGGAGGACGAGGATGTGCAGGCGGCGGTGGCTGACGTTGCCGCCAAGCTGGGCGACAGTGGCCGTATCCTGGTGCGGGAGTCCGGCACGGAACCCGTCATCCGGGTGATGGTGGAAGCCGAGAACCACGACATCTGCGAGAAGTATGTGGATGAAGTGATTGAGGTCATTAAGCGGAAGGGTCACGCAGTCTGATACATTGTATCCGATTTATCAGCAAAACTCCAAAATTTGATGTCATAAATGAGAAAAACGCCCCTGCTGCACTCTTTGGTATGCAGCAGGGGTGTTTCCAATCATCCAAACGGATATTCCGAAAAGGGCCTCATGGTCAGGGCCTGGCGAGGATAGGAATGGATGGTTTCCTGTGCCTCCTCGGTTCGCACGGTTCTCCCTTCCTGACCGGCTTGGACGCGCCCCCAATACAGGGTATAGGGATCCCGGACAATTTTTTCTATGAATTCCGGGGCATCGGCACCGCAGCGATACCAGGCGTAGAACCTGCCGGAATCGTCGCTTTCCTCGCATTGCTCCAAAATGTTGCCCTGGCAAAGATAGGAAATGTCAGAAGCATACAGCGTCCGGGTGCCGTCCCGAATGGTGAAAATTTGCATCCGGGAGCCTCCCGGCTGTGTGGTAATCAGCTCCGCAATGCCATCACCGTTTATGTCCAAAAGGGCATAGCGGTAGCCTGTTGCATCATCGTACCGGTTCAGAATATCTGCAATGTATGCCCCATAGGGATCCGAAGCAGAAATGAAGCCATCGGTCTGACCGAATTTTACCAGCGGCAGCCAGCAAAGTACCTGCTGGGGGTGGGCATCGAGAATGCTTTTGGCGTATTCCTGGGAGATGGGCTGAATGTTTTCCGTGCCGCCGTCCAGGCTTTGGTACCATTGGCCTGTTTGCGTATCATGGCAAAGTCCTGTCAGGAATGTGGCACCTTCTGCCTCTGCCCGGAAGAAATTGTACTGATAGATGGTGGAAATTTCGCTCAGCTCTGCATATACCTCAAAAACATTGCCGTCGCACAGGGCAAATGTACCACCAAACATCATGGAGGACGGCTGTGTTTCAAAGTATCGGTAGGAGGTGCCATCCTTCATGGACAGAATCTTTGCACCCTTGGTAATCAATTCCTGAATGCCGTCTCCATTCAAATCGTACAGAAGATAGGACAGCATTTCCGGGCGATGGGAGCTTTTTAAGAGATACGCCACAAATTTCTCATACCCGGCGGTATACATGGCTTCTCGCTGGGCTGCGCTTTCCCTGCGGGCAGCTTCTTGGCGGGCGTTGTATTCCGCAAGCGCCTCTGCCTGATACTGTTCCACTTCTTTCATGGTGGCTGGCATTGGCTGGATGGACAGGTCAAATAGCTCAGCCAGCTGCTGTAAGGCTTCCCGGGTCATGGGAATTTTCTTTTCGTTTTCTAAAATCTTAGGGATGATGTGGATTGAGACGAAGGCACCGGGCAAATCTGCATAGATGCGGGCATCCCCTGTTCCCAGCACCAATAGAACTGTTCTCCCGTCCTGCCGGGTGTAGTCCCACTGGGTATAGCTTTGGGATTCCTGCATGGAGCTGGTGGTGGGGTCAAAATAGTCCTTTCGGGAATAGTGAAAATGGATGCTGCCTTCTTCCCATTGCCAGGCACCAAAATCCCCGGTGAGCCGCATATGCAGACTGAAGGTTCCTTCCAAATGAAAATAGCCGTCCCCGTATTCCACTTGAACATGGGGGGTGTCCTGCACCAAACTGTCCACGCCAAGGGCGCGAAACAGGACGCTGTTTTCATATTCATTGAAGGGAATATCGCCGGAGAGCAGCTTCAAATGATATTTTTCTGCAATCTCGTCCAGCTTGTTCACCATCTCCCGGCTGTAGCAGCCGTAGGTGCGGGCGTAGTCTTCCGGGATGTCCCAGGGTGTACCGGATTTGGCAGCCAAATCCGCTTCCAGCGCAATGGTTCCGTCCCGGTCATAGGTATTTGTAAAGGCCACCCATTCAGCCAGTGCCTCCATGTTGCTCCCCTGTACGGAAAGCATGGTGACTGGCTCCCGGGACTCCACAGGAATGACCTCGCCATTTTCGTCATAGGCAGCAGGAACATAAAAGCGATATTCCCCCACTTTCAAATCCTGTAGCCGCAGGACATACACCACTGCACAGCCCACCAGCAGCAGTGTCAGGGCAATCAGGGCGGCGATGAGGAAGAAGCGCTTTCGTGTTTTGGGGCGGGGAAAGGGAATATCGCCTTGCAGCGCCTCTGCATCGGAAAGATTTTCGGCACTGATATGGCTCAATGCATAAAACAATTCTAAATTCGTCATTCCAGCCCCTCCTTTTGCAGACTTGCGGCAAGCTTTTTGCGTGTTCGATGGAGCATGGATTTGATTTTTCCCAGGGAGAATCCCGTTTTTCGGGCGATTTCCTCCATGGAGTTGACATACCAGTACCGGCAGAGAAAGACGGTGCGCTCGTCCACGGATAAGGATGCCAGAAAGTGGTTCAGGCTGACAACAATCTCCCGCTGTATCATTTGCTCCTCAATTCCGGGCTGTCCGGAAACGCATTCGGTGAGTTCGTCCAGGGCAAGGGCAACTTCGCCGCTGCCCCGCTTCTGAGCGCTGCACTTGCGCCAGCGGTCGATGGAAATATTCCTTGTGAGCTTGCCAAGGTAGGTGGATAGCCGTGTTGGCTTCCGGGGTGGGATGCTGTTCCATGCGGACAGGTAGGTATCATTCACGCTTTCTTCGGAATCCTGCCGACTATCAAGAATGCTGTAAGCAATTCTGTAGCAATAGCGGCCGTATTTGCGGTCTGTTTCTTGGATGGCTGCCTCTGCTCTGGAAAAGTACAGAGCCAGAATCTGGGAATCATCCACGGGGAATCAATCCTTTCTGTGTAGGTGGTTACATCTGTATACACGAAGAATAGGGCAGAAAGTTTCAGGGGGAGAGGCATTTTTACAAAAATTATTTTACCATCGAAAGAGGACTTCTTCAAGCGTGGTGACCGGTGGAAAAATACGCTGCAATCGAATTTGACAGACAGTGTTTGTCAAATTGAGCCGATCTACTGATTGCGGGATAATCCAAAAGAGCGAACTGATTTTGCGTCAGTTCGCTCTTTTGCGCGCTGGGGGTTAATCGTCTATTTGGATATTTGCTGCGGGCAGCTCTGTTCCGTCGGCCAGGAGAATATGGTCCAGTTGGCTCAGGACGATGGGCGACTGCGCCAGAAGCTTATCCCGGTCATCCAGGAGGAGAATGCGGCTTCCGTCCTTCATTACGGCGTAAATTTGACTGCTGCTGTCCGGGAAGATGGACGCGCCGTTTGTGTCCGGGGGCAGGTCAAAGACCACGCTTGCGCCGAAGGGGGTTACTCGGAAGGAGCGCAGGGGGATTGCCTCCTGCTTTGCGATTGCCGTTGACTGTTCGGCATCGGCATAATAGAAGACCCGGGCCTGCACGGTGGTGGGCTGGCTGATAAGCTCCGCAAACTGGTTGTCCGCGTCCAGGGTCACCTCAAAATCCCATTCTTCGTCCGTAAGAACATCGGTGCAGAACAGCCCTGCCAGTGCCTCTCCATCAACGAAGTATTCCTGACCGGCGTACTGCGCGTCAATGGATTCCCCAACAGCGGTATCGGTATAGTCCAGGCAGACCCCCATAAAGCGGATGCGGAAAGAGATGTCCTTGCCAAAGGGCTGCGCTAAGCCCATGGGCCTTTCCGGGTAGAGCCTGTTGCAGCGGATGCTCATGCAGTAAAGCACGGTGTTGGGCTGCCCGTCGTTGTCGGGGAGCCAGGCTCCGCCGTCAAGGTACATATAATTCTGCTCCTGGCTGATGCTCCCGATGGAGGCAATGACCATGGAATAGGCGGCCTTTTTTCCGTGGCTGTAATTTCCGGGAGTGAGGTGTTTTGCCTGCACAGTGGGCGGATTCAAGTATTGCTCCAGGTCGGTGCCGTTGGGGGCGGTGACCTGGAAAACCAGATAGCCTACGGTGCCGTCCGAAATGGTGGATTTCAATTCGATGTTCCATCCAAGGCTTCCCTGGGACTGTCCCACCGGCTGCTCATTGCTTTCAAGGTACTGAATTTGCTGGTTGGACAGGGGTGCGTCACTTCGCACGGAGAAGACCCGCTGGAACCACCCGCTGGAATAGGCTACCGCACAGCCCACCAGCAGCAGCGTCAGGGCAATCAGGGCGGCGATGAGCCACAGTTTCCGTTTGGGCAGGCGCTTCGGCTTTCGCTGCCGGAACGCCCCGGCGGAGGCAACATAGCTGTCCTGCACGTTGTTCAGACCGTAAATCAAATCCATGGCGTTCATACATATCCCTCCTCGGTGAGCACCCGGCGCAGCTTGCCCCGGGCTCTGTGGAGCATGGAAGCAACCTTGCTCTGGCTGAAACCGGTGATTTTCCCAATGGCTTCCACGGAATCCATATACCAGTAGCGGCACAGGAATACATTCCGTTCCGTCTCGGGCAGACCGGACAGAAAGCGCCTGAGTACCCTCGTCAGCTCTCGCTGGGAAATTTCCGCTTCCAGCGTGTCGGGGGTAACGCATTCCCCCAATTCTTCCAGCGCCAGAATCATTTCCTTGCCGCCCCGCTTCTGGGCGCTGCGCTTGCGCCAGCGGTCAATGGAAATGTGCCGGGTGATTTTGCCCAGAAAGGCATTGAGGAAATTCGGTTTCCGGGGAGGAATGGTATTCCATGCCGCCAGGTATGTATCGCTGACGCTCTCCTCGGTGTCTTCGGGGCTAGATAAAATGTTGTAGGCAATGCTGTAGCAGTATGCGCCGTACTTCTTGTCTACTTCTGCAATGGCTTGTTCCGAGCGGTCAAAGAACAGTGCCACAATTCCCTGGTCCTCCAAGGAATCACCTCCTGTTATGTGTCCTTCACTGATATAGGCGTAAAATGGGAGGGGGATATTGCGTGGGAAACGTGAAATTCTAAAAATATTTTATCACCGGGGAGGCGCTCCTTCAAGACATAGCTGAAGAAGAAAAATCCAGTGCTGTGAGGAAGGGTATTGCGATTGCTCGGGTTTTGGAGTATCATATTTGCGGAAATGAATATGAGCTGAAAAGCAAAAACGGCATCTGGGGGAATAAAATCACCGATGGTGATTATGAGACCATGATTGCCCGCATTACCATCCGAACGTATGGAGGGAAGAAATGACATTCACACAGCATTATGATTCACCGCTGGGCATCGCTCTGCTGGCGGCGGATGAAATCGGACTGACCGGCCTGTGGTTTGAAGGACAAAAATATTTTTCCGGTCATCTCCCGGCGGAGCACATGGAGCAGGAGACCCCCATCCTGGCGGAAACCAAGCGCTGGCTGGACATTTATTTTGCTGGCAGCCAGCCTGATTTTTTTCCGCCGCTCCATCTCACCGGTTCGTTGTTTCGGCAGAGCGTGTGGGAAATGCTCTTGCAGATTCCCTATGGACAGACCACGACCTATGGGGAGATTGCGCGGCAGCTTGCTAAAAAGCGGGGACTAGCCCGGGTGTCTGCACAGGCAGTGGGCGGCGCTGTCGGGCACAATGAGATTTCTGTTATCATCCCCTGCCACCGGGTTGTTGGCACCAATGGCAGCCTGACCGGCTATGCCGGGGGAATGGATAGAAAGGTGAGGCTGCTGGAATTGGAACATACCGACATGACCGGGCTTTTCATGCCAAAAGAAAAGCGCAGCACCTTGAGGGCGGCTGACGTTCACCTGCGCTCCCATGCGGGGCACAACGATGGAAAAATTTGATATTTCTCAAATAAAAAACCTCGGGCAGCTTCCAGAAAACGGAAGCTGCCCGAGTGCTGCATTTAATTGATTGTTACCAGGGGGAATTTAATCTTTGCATTGGTGTAGATGATGTAGTCTGTGGCTTCGGAGCCGGTAATTTGGGCATTGCCGTTTTGCAGCCAGACCCGCAGATTTACCTTATAGTTGGCGTAGGGTCCGGTGAATCCGTTGCCGGTGACAACCGTCAGGGGCAGGGAAATGCGGATGGGAATGGAGGGATCAATACCGCCGGTAAACGCCTCACCGAAGTTTACGGGTTTCTCCGTTCCGTTCCGGTCTGCCAGCGTGGCGGTGATATTGCCCACTTTCAGAAGCTCGGAGTAGTCCTCTATTTTTTGGGTGAACTTGCCGTCGGCATCCTTTGCGTACAGCTCGATGCTGTAGAGGATGGTGTCGGCGTTTTTCGCCGCGTCCAGAACGGAGACGTTGTAGGTTGCAACGGAGTCGATGCTGGCTGCATCCTGCACCCGACCGTTGACACCCAGCTGATTCACGCGGGCATCCACATCGGTGCCGTTGGCGTTGTATACCAGGGTTGCAGGGGTGCTCTCTGTTCGATAGAAGTACTTGCTGTCACTGCCGCTGGTGGGATTATTGCTGCGTTCCAAAGCGGCATCGGAGAAAGCCAGGTGAGAGTTTGCCCAGAGCTGCAAGCCATCAGTATTATTGCTGCGGGTATGGAACTGCGCCTGAATCTGATCACTCGTATACGCCAGGCTGACCTCAGCAATCAGCGTTGCGGCATCCAGTTCCGTGTTCGTGGAAACCGTTACGCTTTCAGGAAATTTCAGCACCATGATGCCCTCTGCACCCAATTTCGTTGCTTTTGCACTGCCAACCGGGGTTGTGCCATTGAGATAGCGAACGGTGGCGGTGCGGTCGGTGAAGCTGGTGGAGGCGGAAGTGCCGTCAGTCCAGTCCATTGCTTGCAGTTCAAACCGCTGGTAGAGCTGGATAGATTTCGCATAGGGGGCAAACCGCTCTTTCCACGCATCGCTTTTGTAGTTGATGGCAACCGTCAGGGTGGCGTTGATGGTGTTGTTCGCGTCAGAGATTTCCTCAGGGGTATTTGTGGTGACCGTGACGGTTTGCTCGAAGAAATTGCCGAAGAGAATCCGGTTTTCCGCATTGTTGCGGGTGTAGGGGTGCTGGGAATCCGCTTCGATAAACTTATTCGGCAGCATTGTGTCGCCGGTTTCATTTTTCAGACTGGCCTCACACTGGATTTTGATATTGGAGAGTTCTTCAGAGTTTGCCGGTGTCTGAATGGTCAGGTAGTATTCTTCCAGCAGCGTATCGTTTCCAACGGTGATGGAATACTTCTGCGCCGTGTCCCCCTCGGCTGCAAGGCGGTAATAGACGTATTTCCCGTTTTCCAGGATGCGGACGGTTGCCTTTGCCATGTCCGTTTCCTGAACGAAAAGTCCATCGTCGGCTGCCTCTGCTTTCAGCCCCATGGCATCGCACAGTGCGTTCTTTTCATAGGGCTGCTCGGCGGCATCCTTGAAGCTGTTCAGGGGGATGATGCCGCTACCGTCGTAGGTAGCGTAGTAGGCTCTATCCCGATTGTTCCGGTCTACCAGGGTCAGCTTTGTGCCGGTGGGGAGATCATTGTTGCCGTCCCGTGCCACCACAATCTTCTTGTCGAAGTTCCACAGCAGGTTATCGCCGTTGTCAATGGAATTTTGCCATTCTGCAATGGCCGGGCTGCCTGTTTTCCCGTTGTCGTAAACATAGCTCAGCAGCACCGTAACCTGGTCACCGTGGGTGGTGACGACGAGGGAATTCATCGTCTCATAGGGCTTTCTGTTGTAGAGCGTTCCGGAGATGGCAGACGCATAGAAGTGGTAGTTCAGCAGCTTTTGCACCACGATGGGAATGTAGAGCTTGTAGGAATTGCCGGCATACGTGGGATCCTGATAGGAGACGGTCAGCAGGGTAAACTGATTCAGGGTATTGTCGAATTTGCCCGGCATGACGTGGATGGTGCCGTCCTGCTCCACGGTGATGGAGGAATCCGTGATGGCTGTAAATTTCCCTTCATTCCACTGATAGGTCTGTGCGGTGATGCTTCCCTTTAGCTTGCTCGTTAGTGTAGTTGCGTCCGAGGGGGTGTTGGTCAGCAGGGAAATATAGCCATAAATGGATTTGCTGGCTGTAATTCGACCCAACGGCGGCACCACCAGCACCGGGAAGTCCGGCATCCCGGCTGTGCTTGCGTTGCCTCCGGCTGTGCCAAAGGTGGAGATGGAGATGCCATAGTCATTGGCGGCAAAGAAGTCGGCAGCAGCGCTGGCGTTATAGTGGCGCTTGCTGGCTTCGATGGTGGAGCCGGTCTTGGAATCCTCCACGATTTTGCTGGCAACGGGAGTTTTGCCGTCTGCCATGAAAGCAGCGCCGTTACCGGCAATGGGGGTGGTAATCCCATCCACCAATCCATTGAGATCGGACAGCGGGTTGCAGTCCATCCAGGGATTGCTGCTGCTGTTCTGGTAGCCTTGGTCGCCGGTGTAGTTGGCACGGATGGCATAAGCGTCGCTTCCGCTGTAGAAGTCCCTAGCGCCGCCGGAGCAGTTTACCAGGCTGACCGCTGTGAGGTGCATATAGCTGCCGTTTTTGTTGACTTCTCCTGCGAAGATGCCGGGGGCAGCGGTGGAGCAATCCTTCAGCAGAATGTTGAAGCCGTTGAAGCCGATGGTTCCATTCCAGGGGCTGCCAAACAAATAGCCGGAAGCGTGCTCAAGATTTTTATCCAGCTTACAGGAGATAAACTCTGAGTTTTTAAGAGTGATGGTGGCGGTGATGTAGCCTGATTCGACACCGGCAAAAACAAGGGAGGTAAGGGCTGCCCCGTTGACGGTCACCCCGGTCATGTGCAGGTTCTGAATGGTCATGGTGAGTGAACCCCTGGTAGAGCTCACCACGCCGCTGTTAAAGCCGTTTGCACCGCCCTTGGAGATGGTAACATTGCCGGAGGTGTTTCCAATCCGGACAGCTTCATTTTCTGTTGCACCGCCAACGAGCAGAAGGTTGTTTCCGCTCGTAAGTCCAACGAGACCGCCGTCATAGTAGCCTCGCTGGCTTAGCTTGGAGCCAGTCTCCGTGGCGATGTTCACGCCGGAAATGGTGAGCTGTACTTGTGGATTCGTGTGATTACGCAGGTAGCCGATGAGTCCGCCGACCGGGGGATTATTGTCTTTATTGTCAGCATAAAGCTCGTTGACACCCTGCATATTGATGTTGGTCAAGGAACTGCTGCCAAATGCGTCCAGGCTGCCCACAATGCTGCCAAAACCAAAGCTGTTTGCATTCTGTCTGTTTGGAATGTCCAGGGATAGACCGCTGAGGGTAATGCCGCGAATTGTCAGCTGGTTTTGATACGCCGTTCCGATGATGCCGCCTACGCCATTTGCGATATTATTCGTGGTAGCGCCATTCAAGTACACGCCATCATTCTTGGGGCCGGTGGCTGCCAGCGTGATGCTGGGGTCTTCCGGCGTGATGCTCGTGGCGGCGCAGTCCTCAATGGTAATGGTATTTGCATAGCCGAAGCCAATGAATCCGCCAAAAATGGAGCTGGCTTTTACGGTGATACCGGATACCTTGCAGCCGTTTACGGTGATGCTGGCGGGCTTTCCAAAGGCAGCAGCACCGTTAATTTTTGTAACCGGAGAACCGCAATAGCCAATCAAGCCGCCTGCCATCAGGGCGTTGGTGACAACACTGCCGCTGGCAGATACATTTTGAATGGTGATGCTGGCACCGGCTTGGCGATTGACCAGCGCACCTGCCAGCATACCGGCACCAACCATGGTGCGCTGGTATCCGTCATGAAAAACAGGTGTTGCGTTGGTTGCTCGGTCGCCTACACTCAAATTGGCGGTTCCCGTCAGATGCAGGTTTTGAACCACCAAACTTTGACCTGCGTTCAGCACCGGGAAAAGGCCAACGCCCATGGCTGCCCAATCGGCTTGTTCGCCTTTTGGTTCTTCACGGGTTTGTGCCAGCGTCACGGTGAAGGTGCGATCTTTGCCGTTGATTCCGGTGATTACGGGGTAATCATTTAGGTAGGCTCGGAAAGTGCCCTGGCTTACGCCGATGCCCCGGAAGCCGTTGCCAAAGTCGGTCATGTTGCAGTCGCCGGTAAACACCAGCTGGAAGCTGGTGGGCAGCTCAGTCTTGCCGTAGTGCTTCCATAGGTAGAAGCTGGTCTGTCCGCTGCCGGTTTCATCCCCCTTCACGTCGTCGGGAATGGGTTGTCCCACCGTGCCATAGGCGCAGGTTCTGGGCTTGCCGCGGGTATATGCGCCGCCGTGGCGGCTGTTTTCCATGGCGGACAGCAGCCAAAGTCCATGCCCATTGCCAACAGTGACGGTGTTGTCATTGAAGGTAAGACTGGGGTTATCCAGCGTGGGAACCTGATAATTCTTGTTCCATTTATCGATTGGCGTTTCGCTGACCGCATATCCATCCAGTACACGCCCCACAAAGGGACCGGAATAGGGATAGGTAAACTGACTACCTGCGGTGGGGTCACCGGGGTTGCTGATGCTGCGGAACACCACGCCGCCGCCGCCCTGGTTGTTGGCACCACCCACCAGTCCCACATAGCCGCCCACAACGACGTAGTAGCCCGGGAAGCTAAAGGCCTTGGGGAGGGTGACCGTCACACTGTCAATAACGGTATCACCGGCATTGCAGCAACCCACAACACCGCCAAAGAAAACGGCGCTTGAATAATCTTTGATGCTGCCGGAGCCGCTGATGGTAAATTTATCCTGACTCCGGAATGCAATGTCCAGATTCTTGATCACGCTGCCCTGGCTGAACAGGACAAGGCCGCCAAACTGCTGTGCGCCGGTGGTGGTGACGGTAACGGTGGGGATTGTCCCATCATCTTTCTGCCCCACAATCACGCCCCGGAAAGGAGCGCTGACGGTGCCAAGGCCGGTCCATTCGCTGGGAAGTTCGATGTCCGAGGTAATCATGTAGTAGGCGTTTCGCAGATAGTCCCGCATCAGAGCAGAGGTGATGGTTTTGGGATCCTCACTATCCGAGATGCGCCAAGTTCCGTCTGCGCCGCATTCCAGCACCAGCTCCTGTTCACCTGTAGCGCCATCGTGGGTATGTCCGTCATCCCGGGAGAAGTCGGGGGCTGCCCCGGTAGAGGGAAGAACCGCTGTGTTGATTCTCACCTTCCAGGTTTCGTTCTTACCGCCCTGCTTCAGCGCCTTGAAAACCTCATAAAGCACCTTGCCGTCGGTAATCCGGTAGGGGTCGGAGTAGGTGCCGCAGCCCTCAATTAGATCCAGGGGCTGTAGGTTGACATCCAGCTCATGATAACTGCCGGTTTCTGCCTGGGCAACATAGCGGGTGAACGCCGCTGCGTCCACACCGTTTTCTCCGGCGACCAGACCACTCGGCGTGTCCCATTCATAGAAGAACCAATGCTGCTTTCCTGGGTTTCTGCCGGTATCGGTGTTGGAAACCTCTTTGCCGATGGTGTAATTTTCCTTGCTGGTGAAATTGTACACGCCCCGGCATCCGGTGGAGTATTGGAAGCTTTCCAGGAACAGCGCACGGCTAAAGAGCTTGCAGTCGGCTTTGTTGTCAGCCGGGGAAAGGTTTATCCCGGAAAATTTCAGGTCGATGTTGGTTGCCTTGGCATCTCCCACATTGCCAATCAGGCTGCTGGCGGCGGTGGTATTTTCCCCATAGCCTGAGGCTGTCACATCTGTCAGTTGAAGCTTCACATGGCTGCCGATGGAGCCAATCAGCAGGGGAGATACCCTGTCGCCGGTGGGGGCAGGCAGAACCCGGATGCCGTTGAGCGTCACATTCTGGATGTTCAGCAGGGTGAATTCCTGGTCGGTTTCGCTCTGCTTGACGGCACCAACCACATTATCCCGCACCAATGCGCCGCTGCTGCTGCCCAGGCTGCCCACCGTACCCTGTAGCGTCAGATTTTGCACGCTGAGGGTTGCATTCTTGCTGGTGATTTCCTTGAAGATGCCGGTGTGCATTCCGGCGTGCTGGCGCTGGCTGTTGGAGGGCTGCTTGTTGTTTGCCTCATTTTCCTTTTCGTCCAACTGCTGGAACGAGAAGGTAATGTTGGCATCCTGAATGCTGGTACCCTCGAACACCACGGGATAGAAGGAATAGCCGCTCAGGTTAATGTCGCCGGTAATCAAATTCCGGTTTCCTTTTTGGAAGAAGCCGCAGATGGAGGCGCTTGCGCCGCCGATTGCGCCCCCCTTGGTGCAGTTCCGGCACTCGTTGTAGGCACTCCACAGCACCATTTCTTGCGGAGTATTGATGATGCCGTCATTGTCCGTAACGCTGGTCAAATAGGCATCCAGATTGTAATAATACCGGGTACAGGGATTTTCCCAGTCTTGGAGCTGGTTTTTGTAGGTGTTGCAGCCGTCCTTGTCAATGAGTGCTGCATTCTCCGTGGCAATGGACACAATGCCGTTGCGCCCGCTGCTGGCATCATAAATGGAGCGCCCCACCAGCTCGTCAAAATACTTGCCGCCGGTGATGCTCACCGTGACACCCGGCTCGATGTTGTAAGCACCGTGCGCCACTTCCAGATATAAGCCCTCATAGCCGCCCACCTCCGTGTGGGAGCAGCCGATGCTCACCAGCAAACCGCTGGGGGTTTTGTCATCGGTCTGACCGCTGATGGTTGCGGACTTGAAGTGGATGCCCTGTACCTTCCAATGTCCGGCACCCTTATAAATCAGGCCGCCGAATTTGGTGTCGGTTTCGAGGCTGGCTTTTTCAATCACCACGCCATTGAACGTGGCGTTATTGCAGTTCAGCTCATAGCCCAGCAGACCGCCGGAGGCTTTCTTGCTGCTGGACTGGAAGTCGGTGCTTACGGTCAGTCCGTTGATGTCCAGCTTTTGGCAGTACCGGAGGCTGCCGAACAGACCGCCCATTGCTGCCTCATAGTCCTTGCTTACGGTGTTTCGGACGGTTCCGCTGATGGTGCAGCTTGTGACGGTGATGCTGGGCTTTTGACCTTCGTTATAGAAGCCGTTTGCAATGAAGCCGCCCAGCCGACACACGCCGCCGTCAGTACCGGAAATGTCCACCAGACTGCCCGTCCAGGTGCTGTCGGTGAAATTGAGTTCATTGTTGACAGAGGTAACGGCGATGAAGCCGGACAGATTGGAGTCTTTTGCCCAGCCGCCCAGCGTCCAGGAAACGCTGGAATTGGTGCTTGTGATGGTGGCGGAACTGCGCATCTCACCCACAATGCCGCAATGGACGGAGGTATTCTGATAATTGGGGCAGAAGATTTCGCTGCCGCCTGCAACGGTTAGATTCTCTAGCGTCAGACCGCTGCGGCACTGTCCGATAAGACCCTGGAAAATATGGCTGCCGGGGCCTGCAAAAATCTTCACATTGGGCAGGGTGATGGTGTTGCCATTGCCCTGAATGTCGAAGCCATAACTTTCACCCACGGAGTTGTCCCGGGTCAGGCCGGTGAGGCCGGTGCCGGTCAGGTTAATATCGGCATTCAGCGTCAGCTTGACCGTACCGCCGGAAATGTCGTTATCAATGGTCAACATTCCCTTGGGATCAAGCTGTAGCCGCAGGGCAACAGAAGCAAAGTCAGTGAGGCTGCCGATGGTATAGTAGTTGCCATCTTTGGCGGGCAGCGCCCGGATGGAAACATTGTGAGTCTGGGAATCCAGCGTCACCAAGTTTTCATCAAACTGGCTCAGCTGCAACACCTGCCCCCAGATGCCGGTGTCGTTGAGTTGTTTCTCGGGATTGCTGACTGCAATGGGGGTCAAGACATCCTTGGAGCAAACCAGGGCGTTTCCACGATTGCCCACAATCCAGCCATGGGATGCACCGGGAGCAAGGTCGTTGATGGTGAGATCGGGGACATTGTGCAGATACAGCACGCCGGAGTCCATTTTGCCCACCAGACCGCCGCAGTTGCCGCCCCTGATGTTTGCGGCAGTCAGGGTGAAGGTGTCCACCTCGATGAGATGACCGTAATCCTCCGCAAGACCCACGATGCCGCCGGTGCTGCCATGATTATCGCTACTGAAATCGCAGGTAACAGTGCTGCCCGTGACCTTCAAATGGGTGACGCTGTTTCCCAGCTTGCCCACCATGCCGCCGAGGTTGGAAATATTGGCGCTGGGGGCGCAGTTCTCCACCGTGCAGCCCGTCAGGGTGACGTAGGTATTTCCGCCGCCGCCGACGGTGCCAATGAAGCCGCCCAGACAGTCGGCTGTGGAGCCGGAGGTGAGGGAAGCCTTGGCGTTTACAAAGGTGAAGCTGGTGTCACCGGAACCACCGGCCTTGTCAGCGTTGGCGATAAAGCCGCCCACCATGGTAAAGCGCTGGTTGTTGACGGAGAGGTTCGTGCGAACATTGGCTGCGGAGAAGGAAGCTCCCGCTGCGGTGGACCGATAGTAGCCCACCAGACCGCCGCCGCTGCCGTTTTCACCGGAGAAGGTGACATCAGCCAGCAGCGTTTCACTCGTATAGGACAGGGAGAAAGCTGCGCCGTTGTACAGCTCACCAAACAGACCGCCGCAGTTGTGACCCAGCAGCTTTAGCCCAACGATGGGCAGGACGGACAGAGAACCTTCTTTGCTGTAGGTCAGCTTGCCCACCAGACCGCCCACCAATCTGCCGTTCAGGTGGTAACCGGTGGTTGCGCTGGCATTACCGGCGGTTATGCTGGCGTTCTCAAAAGTGAAGTTGGGGTTGGTGGCAACACCTACCAGCGTACCCACGCAGGAGCCGTCCACACGGGAGGCGCTCACCTGCTGCACGGTGATGGTGCTTCCGCTGATTTTTAGGGTTGCGCCAGCTTCCATCATGCCCACAAAGCCGCCGGCGGTGCTGCCGCTGGTGACAACGTCAATCGTTATATTGCCGTTGACGTTCAGTGTGGCTTTTCCGGTCATGCTGCCCACCAGGCCGCCCACGTTATTCTTCGTGGTGCTGAATGTGGGGAGAATTGGGTTATTGACGGTCAGCGTGCCGTTCAGTTTGTCGCAGTAGAAGCCCTGCCCGGCAAAGGGATAGGTGGAAGCATTGGTGGCGGTGAGGGTAACAGCTGCACCGGCTGCAATGGTGTGAATCAGGGCAGGAAGCCGATAGGTTTCGGTGGTGCCGGTATCTCCGGTGTGCTTGTCCAGATTGACTGTCCAGGTGCCGGTACCTTTGGTAACGGTCAATGCGAGAATGGCGGCATCAACGCTCTCATCCACAATGCCCGCCCAGGTCAGATTGATGTGGTCAATGGCTGCGCTGGCGGAGAGGGCATTGAAGAACCCACGGTTCAGCGTAATGGACGTTTTTTCAGAGCCGCCGGAATACCGGAACGTCCCGGCAAACGGTGCAGCATCGCTGCCCAAACCCTGAAAGGTCGTGGTTCCGCCGCTGAGCTTGTCGCATAGGTTGATGGAACCGGAAGAAGCGGTGACGGTGATGGTTTCATGCTGATACTCGGCAGCATCCACACAAGACAGCTTAATCAGGTCGTCTGTGGAGCTGATGTCCAGCTTGATTTCTTCCTGGGGGGCAATGCCCTCGTCCGCTCCGGTGGTGTCGCCGGGCTCGGCGGCAGCACCATCCTCGGCAGGTTCGGCGGCAGCATTGTCTTCGACTGCCTCCGTTGCCTCGGTTGCCACAGTTGCCTCGGTTGCCTCGGCGGGGGCAGGGGAATCATCCGGCAGAGTCATTTCCGCAGCGGGCGGCTCGGTTTCTGCCCCAGCGGTGGGGACATTCTCGGCTTCTGCCATGGCGGCGGGAGCGTCCTCTGCTGCCATCGCTGCCGGTTCATCTGCCATTGCAGCAGCCTCCGGCGCATCCAGAAGCAGGGCTTCCGGCGCATCCGCTGCCTGAACATCCTCCGGTTCATTCTGTGCAGAAGCTCCCGTCGGGGCGGGAGTTTCTGTTTCGGTGGGTTCCGGGTAGGTTATGATGGTGGGGAGGGTGCTGTCCGTGGAGCTGTCAACTTCTTTAACGTCAAATTCGTCGGGCAGCGGTGCAGGCTCCTGGGATTTCAGAGCCAGGTAGGCCCGCAGCTCCTCCAATTTGCCGCATACCGCAAACCACCATTCCAGGGGCATCTTGCCGGGGACAACGGGCATGGCGCAATAGTATGCCACCAGCGCATTGAATTCCTCGTCGCTCATCTCCTCGTAGTACATGGGAATCTTCCCCGGCTGAGTGGGGGCGATGGCATCCTCGGTAGGTTCGGTTGCATCCTGGTTCGGCTCAGTGACCTCAGTAGGTTCAGTCACTTCCTCAGTAGGTTCAGTGACCTCCTCGGTGGGTTCGGTTGCATCCTGGTTCGGCTCAGTGACCTCAGTAGGTTCAGTCACTTCCTCAGTAGGTTCAGTGACCTCCTCGGTGGGTTCGGTTGCATCCTGGTTCGGCTCAGTGACCTCAGTAGGTTCAGTCACTTCCT